>JAMPBI010000005.1 GCA_023666775.1 Alistipes sp.
GTTCCATCAGAAACGATAAATCCTTCGTGCCGAAAACCATATAATCAACGCTTGTGGAGTGTCTTGTATCCCGCAGGATCGTCTCGCTGATGATCGGCACGATGTAAGAGCAGTGCGTAAATTTTTGAAGATTTTTATCTCCGCGGATACGCTCGAAATCGCCTTTCACCACAAAACTGTAATCCAGGAACGGAACTCTCCTGGCAACGTCGCGCTGTTGTGCCGGAGAAAGCGTCGCGTACCAGTTATAGCCATACATAACGTCTTCGCCGTAAGCGTCAAAAAGATACTGCTCCACTTGTCTATATTGTTCCCCGTCAAGCACATATCTTCCCTCGGAAAGATTTGTAATATATTCCTTCATGGAATTAATTTTCACATCGACTTCCGCGCCTTGGGAAACCGTACTTTTATAAATATTATAAATAACCGTCGTCAGTTTTTTCGGGTCGGACTCGCCGTAAACCGCCGACAGCGAACGGATCTTTGCCTTATTCGTATCGGAATCGCCCTGATGTTTGCGCAGACCTTCCAGATCATGAAAAACAACCTTCTGCTGCACGTCCAGTTCCGATAATTTCTTCTCCAACGCTTTCCGTCTCGGAGACGCGCTTTTTAGGAAATTCTGCCTTCCGCCGATTTCCCCTTCGCTTACCATGATCGAATTTTCAATTTTTTCAATGTCTTCCGCAACATTTTCCGCAATGAGGACCTCCGCGTCCTGCGTGAGATTTCGTATTTCCTCCTCCATCTTGGCAATATCTTCATCGCAGGCTTTGATACGGCTCTCCAATATGCCGGCTTTAATATCCGCCTCTTCTTTTCCCTTCTTTACTCTCCTGTATTCTTCCTCTATTTTTTCCTGCTCCAGCTCATACGCCTTCAACTGTTCTTCCAGTTCCCGCTTTTTATCCTCAAGAAGCGCATGGGCGCGCGCCGCAAGCCCGTAGATCTCCTCATAAACGTCGCTGCTGCCGCGGCGGCTGTTATCCATGGACAACTGTACTTCCTGCTTTAAGTCCTGATACTTTTTCATATCCTCATAGGCGTCCATACACTCGGCAAGCCGGATCCTCTGCCGGATCTTCTCCTCCTCCGAAACCAGACCGCTTATTTTCCCGGCAAACTCGTCTACCAGCGCTTTAAGCTGTGTAAGCTCCCTGCGGTCGTCCAGTATTTTCGCGATCAGGATCTGCTTGTCCTCCTCGGCATAGGCTTTTTCCGCTTCTTCCCTCTTTTGGGCGTTCTGCTTCAGTTTTTCCGAAAAGACCTCGGATAACTTTGTACAAATGGCAAATTTATTCAAAAGCTGATTCTTTAAACTTTCCTTCTCCGCCTGATATTCCTTAAAGGAAAGGATCTTGCCGGACAACTCGCCCATCAGCTCGATCTGTCTGTCAAATATGCTGATCTCCTCTTTTCTCCGGGACAACTCGATGATCCTGTCCTTAATGTCCAAAAGAGTTTTCGCCATGCCCTCGTCCTCAAAACTGCCGCCGACCTGGTTATGGAACGATTTCTGAATGATCTCCTCGATAAGCAGATCTTCCACGACTTTCCGTCCCGTTCGGTAATTATTTTCAAAATATGTCCTTACATGTCCCTCGGTCTTGTTAATGCCGCGTATGATCTCCCATTCGCTTTCAAACAGCCCGTACCGGCTGATAAAACTCTGATAATCGCCTTTCCGCTCAAAAATATGAACCTCAACGCCGTGGTCTATTTTCTCCAGATCGCGCAGATAACTCTTTAATCCGTTATATGTAACCCTCTCGCCGTCCTTTGCAAGAGGCAGGTTTTTAATGTCATTGTCCCCAAACTCCCTGTAAAAAATACAATAATTAAAATATTCAATATTCGCGGCTTCCCTCACCGCGTCCTCTCCCGTATCCTTGCCTTTTCTGGCGCAGAACCCAGTGGTCATATATTTAAAATTATCTCTCTGATAGCAGGAATCCAGCTTCCACTCAATAAGGGAATGAATGGTATTACTGCCGCTTGCCGTGCGGAACAGTTTCTCCACCGGCTGTTTTTCGTCAAGGGTACAGTTCGGGATCAGATTTTGCAAAAGAAGAAGCATTAACACGCTTTTACCGCCGCCGTTTGCCAGATCGTAAATGGTATTTTTGCAGGAAAAACGCATCATAAAATCATCGTAAAACTGTGTTCCAAAATTATACTTTACATTGTTTACTCTCACACGGTTAATATGCGGCATCAGTCTTCCTCCTTTCCTTTCAGTATCTCGTAAATACGCCCTTTATAGTTATCAAAATAATTCTCGATGATCGCCTTAAATCGGTCCGTGGGATAATATCGTCCCTCAACCTGCGTAAACAAACGCTGCTCTTCCAAGAAATTAAATACAATCTTCACATAACCGGATTTGGAATTTCTTGCCGCCCTCACACCGGAAACGTCCTCCGCCGTGACCGCCTGCAGGTCGTTCCACATAAGCGCCACCTGTTTAAAACTGTTTTCTTCCACCTCGTCCGCGACAATTCCCTTGGACAGATCCACAATGCTCCCCACGCTGCCGTCCACGGTCGCGATCACGTCCTCGATTTTTACGAACTCAACATAATTATAAGTTGTAGTGTCCGTGTAAAATTCCATGATGATATTATAAATAATATAATAGCATAAAAACAGTTCCTTATTGACCTTCAGCCCCAGTTCCCGCCGCAGTTCCTCGTTGCTGTATCCGAAAATGCGGTTGTTCTCTCCCGGGCTGACATACAATCCGTAATTGTATTCGTAGATATCCAAATTCATTTTTTTAAGGACGGCATGAACATACGCGTATACCTGTCCGTTGGCATTGTACTCTTCGTACAGCGCGATATTGCTGTCCCTGGAAATTTCCTCGCCCATGATCAGTTTGGAGGTGATGTCCAGTGCCCTGTCAAGATTTCTGTCTTCCATTTATGCGCCCGTCCTTTCAAAAATAATATTCACTACCTGCATACCGGCGATGACCAGCTCCGGAAGTTCTCCTTCCGAACCCATCACAATATCAAATTCCTGCTCGCCGTATCGTGCGTAATCCTCCGGGGTAAAATACTCTTCCAGTATCCCGTCAAGAAATGTTTCCTGCTTTCCCCGGTTCCTCATATTGTATTCCTTCTTCTGGCACAAATGCACCAGAAACGCGTAATAATCACTGTTCTTGTAAATCCTTTCGGAATACTTATCCGCAAGGCCGTCCGTAAATTCCTGTAGGTCAAACCGCTCCTGTTTTCGCAGCTTCTCCAGTATTTCCCTCATAAATATGACAAAATTGTGGTTCATGCGCTTTTCTTCCAGTTCGTCCGGGAAGATGATCTCTTTTTCCTCCTGTACCTCGGTACGCTCCGCGATTTCCTTTTGTTCCGGTTTTAAAGTCAGCATATTGTCTACGGCAATGGCGTTAAAACTTTTATGTATATGGATATCAAACAGAGGCATAACCACATTTTCCAAAACCGTAACATCGTCGCTGCGGATCATTCTGGCAAGAAGATTTCGGAAATCAAAACCGTTGCGCAGCCTGCGCAGTTTCGATTTTTTGATGATCTCGTCCGCCGTAACGGAAAGTTCCGTACAAGCCGCCAGAAGCTGTCCGTGCTTATTCATGGCAATTTTAAGCTGTGTGGCAAGCTGATAAATATCGTTCAGCGTATGATAATATAACTCGTTTTTCTCCGTTTCCTGCTCCGTCCGCAAAAGCGCCGCGTCGATAAGCTCCATATTTTTCACAAAGAGTCTTTCCTCTTCCTCAAACCACCTCATACCGTTTTCCACAAAATCCTCATATGCCTCGATTCCCGAGAATACATCGATCGCGAGCAGGGAAACCACCTCGTTCTTGCGGTATTTCAAACGGCTGACCTCGCTGTTAATACGCGCCGTGACTTCCGTTCCTCCCTTAAAATTCCTCGCTTTTATGAGTTTCTCCAGAAGAAGCTGCTGAACGCTGATCTTGCTCTGGTCTTTTATCTCCTTTGTATCCAGATAAAATTCAATCGCGTCGGAAGTGATACTGTAACGGACCACGTCTTCCTTCACCGAACTCTCCAGCAGTTTTATTCGGGACACTCTTTTTTTCCTGTCAACTGGGTCATAATATTCAAAGATAAACGGTCTGCCGTCGTTTTTCATCTTGTCAAAAATATACTGGGCGATCTCCTTGTATTCTTCCTCCTCATAAACCTCCGAAAAGTCCCGTTTCAGGCATTCCGTCATAAACGCCTCATACTCCGGGTAAGTAACGGTCTTTTCCTCAAAGTTATTTTCTTCAATAAAAAAACGCAGGATCGCCATCATCGCGTAACCCATATCCAAAGCACTGTATTTGCCCTCTTTAAACTGCAAAAAGGAACTGTCGCATAACCGGAAGAAAGGATAATATTTCTTCAGATTTACCATACGTTCCCTGTGTTCTGATATGATATCGTTGATAAAGGTTAATTCCTGCGCCATTGTTTTCCCTTTCGTTCTTAAAGCTGCGTTCTTCCGTCCAATGCCCGAAGCAGCGTGACTTCGTCGATACACTCCAGATCCCCGCCTACCGGAACGCCGCTTGCTATCCTTGAAACCTTGATTCCCGTAGGTTTGATCAGTTTACTGATATACATTGCCGTCGTCTCGCCTTCAAGGCTTGAATTGGTTGCAATGATCACTTCGTCCACATCGTCCTTCAGACGGACCATCAGTTCTTTCAGACGGATATCATTGGGTCCGATACCCAGCATTGGCGAGATCGCCCCGTGCAACACATGATATACGCCCTCATACTTGCCTGTTTTTTCATACGCCGCCAGATCCCTGGTATTTTCTACCACCATGATCGTCTTCTTATCTCTTTTTTCATTCCGGCAGATTGGACATACCTCTTCGTCCGTCAGCGTAAAACAGCAGCTGCAATACCGCACATTTTTTCTGGCGTCGGTGATCGCGTCCGCGAGGGACTGCGCCTGCTCCACAGGCATGTTGATAATGTGAAACGCCAGCCGTTGCGCCGACTTTGCGCCGATACTCGGCAAATGTGATAACTCTTCGATTAATTTGTTGATATGGCTGCTGTAGATATCCATAAAATCTGTTTCTTCCTGTTTCCTAATAATAATCGGGGCTGTCACATAATGACGTTTATTATTATGCAACAGCCCCTGCTCCTATGTAGCCTAGAATGGGAATCCGCCCATTCCGCCAAAGCCCCCCGTGATCTTCGCCATAGATGCCTGTGTCTCTTCCTCCATCTTGCGAAGCGCTTCATTCGTTGCCGCAACGATTAAATCCTCAAGCATTTCAATGTCCTCCGGATCCACTACTTCCTGTGATAATTTCACTCTGGACACTTCTTTCTTACCCGTTACGGTAACTTCTACGGCACCGCCGCCTGCGCTTGCAGTAAACTCCTTGGTTTCCAGTTCCTTGGAACTTTCCTCCATCTGCTTCTGCATTCTCTGCGCCTGTTTCATAAGATTGCTCATGTTGCCCGGCATACCACCGCCCGGGAATCCACCACGTTTAGCCATTAATAGTCCTCCTCGCTGTCATCAATCTCAACTTCCATTGTAAACTCCGGTTCATTCTTTGTAAACCCAAAACTCTCACCGGAATCATCTGCTGACATAAATTTTATATCAAGTTCCACTTTTTTTCCATATATTTTTTCTACCGCTTCAAGAATTGCTTCCGTTCCGTCCTCGCTGTTACAGAAATCCACGGCAAGTTCCGTGCAGTTCATTATCACAAGCTCGTTATCGCCCATTCCCACGTCCGCCGTTGTTCCCGCGAGCATCATTCCCACGTCGCTGCGGTGCATATCCGATAAGGCAAGAACGATCTCACGCCACATTCCGGCAATCTTTTTTGTCTCTTCCTGCGTAGGGCGGACCGGCTGCTTTCTGACATACCCGCCCGAACGCTTCCCCACAGCTTCCCCGCCGTCCCTTTTTACAGACGGCGCAGGGGTTACGGCAATACCCTGTTCTACCTTCTTCTCAATCCGGCTGATCCGGTCGATCAGGGAATCAAGATTATCCTCCATAGACGGATTAGTCAGCTTGATCAGCGCCATTTCAATGAGGATCCTCTTCTGGGTGGAATACCGTATCTGACCGGATAATTCCGAGAAAACACGGATATATCTCATAAGTATGTCCGTTTCCACCATGGCGGCTTCCTGTTTCAGAAGTTCCAGCGTATCGGAAGACACGTCGATAACTTCTTCCGCTTCCTGCGAGGTTTTTACAAGAAGAAGATTTCTCATGTACCATGTAAAATCCACCACCATCTGGTTTAAGTCTCTTCCCGATAATACCAGTTCTTCCAGTTTGTAGATACAACCCGTGGTATCGCCCGAAAGCACCTTGCGTAAAAAATCACTGAATACTTCCGCGTCAACCGCGCCAAGAACTTCCAGTACATTGTCGTAGGTCAGATCTTGTCCCATATAAAAAGCAAGACACTGATCCAGAAGACTTAACGCGTCTCTCAGGGAACCGTCCGCCGCTTTTGCCACATAACGGATCGCGCGCTCCTCCACACGGACATGTTCTATCTCCATAAGCTCGGTAAGCCGCGCCGCTATGGTATCAATGGAAATACGCTTAAAATCATACCTCTGGCACCTGGAAAGGATCGTGATCGGAATTTTATGCGCTTCCGTCGTTGCCAGTATAAAAATAACGTATGCCGGTGGCTCCTCCAATGTCTTCAATAACGCGTTAAACGCTCCGATCGAGAGCATGTGTACCTCGTCGATGATGTATACTTTATATTTTCCTTCCGCCGGTGAATACTGCACTTCCTCACGGATCTCACGGATATTGTCCACGCCGTTATTGGACGCGGCGTCGATCTCAATGAGGTTCATGGAATTGCCCGCCGCGATCGCCTTGCAGCTCCTGCATTCCCCGCAGGGATTGCCGTCGGCGGGATTTTCGCAGTTGACGGCTTTTCCCAGTATCTTGGCAATGGTCGTCTTACCCGTTCCTCTTGTCCCGCAGAACAGATAAGCATGTCCCAGCCGGTTATGCCTTATTTGGTTTTTAAGAGTTGTAACGATATGTTCCTGTCCTTTTACGTCCTCGAAATTATCCGGACGGAATTTTCTATACAAAGCGGTATACGACATATTTAATCACCAAAATTAATTCCCAATGCCTTTGCTTCTTTTATGATCGAGCAATCCGGGTCAACGGTTTTCAGTTTCCCTGCCACGTCCGCGAGCGGTACGCTTATGATCTCGTTATTGCGGATACCGACCATGCGCCCGTACTTCTTTTTGATGATCAGCTGTGCCGCCGCCGCGCCAAGTCTTGACGAGAGAACCCTGTCATACGGGCACGGACTGCCTCCGCGCTGCATATGTCCCGGGATCGTCACGCGCACTTCCAGTCCTGTTTTTTCCTGGATCTGCGCTCCGATTTCGTAGGATATCGACGGATATCTGGGATTTTTCTGCTTTTCTTTCAGCTCTTTCTTGGAAAGCGCGGCGTCTTCCTTGGATATCGCGCCCTCCGCTACCGCCAGTATCGAGAATTTCTTGCCCTGCTTTGCCCTCGTATCAAGAGCGGCGCAGATGGAATCTATATCATACGGTATTTCAGGAAGCAGGATAATATCCGCGCCGCTGGCAATGCCCGCGTGAAGCGTAAGCCACCCTACTTTATGTCCCATAACCTCCACGATAAACACACGGCTGTGGGACGCCGCCGTCGTATGAATGTTATCAATTACATTCGCGGCAATATCTACCGCGCTCTGGAAACCAAACGTCATGTCGGTTCCCCACAGATCATTGTCGATCGTCTTTGGAAGCGTAACGATATTCAGACCTTCCTCCGACAACAGATTTGCCGTTTTGTGCGTCCCGTTGCCGCCGAGAATGACCAGACAATCCAGCCCCATTTTCTTATAGTTATCTTTCATTGCCTCGACTTTATCCAGCCCGTTTTCATCAGGAACGCGCATAAGTTTAAACGGCTGTCTCGACGTTCCGAGGATTGTTCCGCCCTCGATAAGTATACCGGAAAAATCCCTTGGCTCCAACTTGTGATAATTTCCGTAGATCAGACCCTTATAGCCTTCCTCGATACCGATGATCTCCACATCTTCCACCGCGCGGTAAATCGCCTTTGCCACGCCGCGCATAGACGCGTTCAGGCTCTGACAGTCGCCCCCGCTTGTAAGCATTCCTATTCTTAACATGATTTTCCTCTTTTCCCCTGAATAAACAGGTAAACAATTCAATAACTATTATACCTTTTTTTTGGAAAATATACAATGAACGTTTTTCAATGAAACGTAGAAATTGCAGAAAAAAAGGACCGGCTTCATCAGCCCGTCCTGATTTATAAATCCGCGCGGTTCACTTCGTATGCCTGCCCGTAACCGCTTCCCGGCCAGAAAGCTCCGTCCAGGCTTCCTTGCGGCACATGAAAGGTTTCACTTAATGCTGCTTCATTCCTGACCTGACATGATTCATGAATTTCCATTGCACAAGACCCGGACTTCAACACCTCTTTTCCGGTGCGCTTCACAAACAGACATCCTCGGGTCGCCATCACCCCTGCTGTAGCGGATTGCAGGTACAGGGCACCGCTATCTCCCCGGCTGCGCGGAAGTCTTTTAAGACAAGGGAACCGGATCTGTAAAATTCCCTGTCTGATAAACGCCAGTAGTGAAAGTATAGTTGTTTTTCGCGCCGTTGTCAAGAATAAACGCATTAATTTTTACGGACGAACATAAGACCGAACGTTCCCACGCCGCAGTTGCTTGAAACCGTCGCGGACGCCTTCTGCATGATGATCTTGTCAAACGTAACGTACTTCTTTACCTCGTCCAGTATTTCGTCAAGCTGACGGACCGTGCAGCCCGCATACGTTATAAATAAAATTCTCGTATCGATCTGTTTCGCGTGATGAAGAAGCCCTTTGACATATCTTCTGCTCACTCCCTGCATTTTCCCCATCTCAATCTTCCAGAGTTTTAACCGGTTGCGGGACATATGGAGAACCGGGTGCAGATTTAACGCGGCACAGAGTTTATGGACGGCGCCTCCCACCTTACCGTTGCGGTATAACGCCGCCGTACTCGGAACAAGGAAACTGGACGATACAAACTCTTTGATCCGTTCCAGCTCGCCGCATATTTCCTGTACGCTCTTCCCCTCCTCCGCCATGGCGGCGGCATAAAGAACCATAAGTCCATGACCGCTGCTGATATGGGTCGAATCCACGACCGTAACGTTATCAAAACTTTTACTTGCCTGAAGCGCATTCGGATATGCGCCGCTGAGATCGACGGTGGCGGTAATGTGTATGACATGCTCCGCCCGCTCCAGCGTATCGGCAAAGAAATATTCATATTCCGACGGTTCGGCAGTAGAAGAATGCGCGTAATTTCCTTCTATCTTCAGATAATCCAGAAGGCTGTCGGAAGACACTTCAAAGAGGTCGCTGAACCGTCCTTCCTTTGTATGCACATAACAAAACATAAGTCCGATCTGGTACTTTTTCAGCAGTTCGTCTGGCAGATCGCAAATGCAGTCGGCAGTAATGGCGATCTTCTTCTTTCTCATACCGGTGATCTGATTGATCATTCCCGCGTCGTCATCATCGGAAAGACCGTCTCCCGCGGAATATTCGATCAATTCCTGAGGCAGATACTTTAACAGCCCCGCCTCTAAAAGCACGGAGTTGATCGGCTTCGCAAGATAACCGTCAAATCCCATATCCTGATAGACCTGATCCGCGTTGGACATTACATTCGCGGTCAACGCGATAACCGGCGTCTTCTGGCAGAAACCTTTCGTCTGGTTACGAACGGCGCGCAGCGTCTCTTCGCCGTCCATTTCCGGCATCATATGATCCATTAAAATAACATGGTAAAATTCCTCCGCCGTCTTTCTCAGACATTCCTTTCCGCTTGACACCGTATTGATCTTTATTTTTGTGCTGCGCAGAAGTTTGGTAACAACCATACGGTTCATATCGTTATCGTCAACCACCAGCACTTTCGCGTCCGGAGCAAGAAACTTCTGCTTATATCTGGAACGCTCGTTCAATTTCTTCTGCGCCGCGAAATCAATGACGCCGATCGGCTGATTATTTATAATTCCCTGCTTTAATTCTATCGTAAATGTGGAACCCTTATGATATACGCTGTCCACGGAAATTTTTCCGCCCATCATTTCCAAAAGCTGTTTGGATATCGCAAGTCCCAGCCCCGTTCCTTCGATATTGCGGTTTTCTTCCTGATCCACACGCTTAAACGAACTGAACAGGTCTTCGAGATTTTCCTTCCGGATTCCCATACCGGTATCGGTTACGGAAATACGCAGCAAAATTTCGTCCGCCGAAACCCGCTCTCCTTTTGCCGTCAGCGTAACCGATCCTGACTGCGTGTACTTTACCGCGTTTGTAAGCATATTACTGACGATCTGCTTGATCCGCACTTCATCGCCGTATAACATGGACGGTATGTCCTGATCGATATCCACTTTAAATTCCAGTTCCTTCTGGTGCGCCCGGATCCAGATCAGATTTACCAGATCGCTGAACAAAGTGCTGACCTCGTATTGCGTCGGCACGATCTCCATTTTTCCCGATTCCAGTTTGGACAGATCCAGAATATCGTTTATTGTAGTCAGCAGCATTTTACTGGCATTCTGGATATTAATGGCATTCTCCGCGATCTCGTCGGAAATATCCTCGCGCAGGATCATTTCGTTTAATCCGATTATCGTATTAATCGGCGTTCTTATTTCATGGCTCATGTTGGCAAAAAAAGTATCTTTGGAACGGGCTATCCGCTCAATCTCCTCCTTCTGCCGCTCAACAAGCTCTTTTTCCCTCGCGTAAGTCTTTATCTGGAGTTTTAATAAAAATCCCACGAAACAGCTTACCACTACCATGGTAATAAAAGAATCGCTAAAGGTGAAAAAACGGCTCGGCACTTCCGCAAGAAGGTCCGGATATATATAGGTCACATAATAGGTCGCAAAAAACGCGGCGATGGAAAGAAGCAGCGCCGCCACAAATTCCTTTCCGTCAAATATCAGAAAGATATAGATCAGCCCCAGTACAAACCAGATCGGCGTACCGCTTCCGATACCTCCGCTCAAAACAAAAACCGACGGAAACAAAATAACATTCAGCACGGAGATCAACAGCCATGAAGCCAGTTTCGTCCTATGATACCGGACGGTGATCCAAAGGCAGACAGCCGATAAAACGCACATACAAACCAGCGCGATCAATACCAACGGCTCCACACCGAACGAAACTCGCCCCATGCCGATAACGGACGCCACGAACACGAGTATCAATATCACTTTAAGAAGTCTCTCCTGAAAGTCCTGCTGCCTGGTAAGCAGATTTTTAAAAAAAGTCCGTATTTTTTTTATCATAATCGTATGCACCTAACCTTTCCAATCCTACATTGCAGACTTTCTCTACTCGCCACGATGATCTTCCTCCCATGAACTCACCACCTCAGCCGCTCCCAGAAAATCAAAATCCTCCGTTTTGCTTTGAACTTCTTTGGCAAATTCCTCCAGAGAAACCCCGTCAACCTGATATCCCGCTATCTTATTAAGAATATCTTCCAGACCCTCGCCCTCAAAACTTTCCAGCTTTTCTTTCAACAATGCCATCTGCTCTTCCAAAGACGAACCGTCCTCATTTCCCGGCTGCGGCTTTTCCTCCTGTCCGGTTTCTTCCGCTTCCTCCGGTTCCTCTTCCGCCTGTCCTTTCGGATAAACAAACTCGCTGTTCGCAAGCGCTCCAAGCAGCGCGTCATGCATTTCGATCAATTCTTCATGGTGTTCCAGAATATAATCAATGCGGTTTTCCTTTCCCGACATTTCCAGATTGTAAGCAAGCTCCGCCAGCTCGTTCGCCCCGATCCCCTTGGAATTGCTTTTCAGCGCATGCACGGTAATAACGTAATTCTTCCAATCCTGCTCGTCGTAGGAATGACAGAGCAGTTCCTTTCTTTTTGGTCCCTCCGTACAATATATGGAAAGGATTTCCCGAAATCCCTCTTTATCTCCGCAATACGCGATACCTTTTGAAACGTCGATCCCGACGCCGCTTAACGCTTCCATCGCCTTCCGGTCCGCTTCTTCCGCCTGCCTTGCTTCTTCTTCGGAAGCCGCCTTATCCGTATTCTCCTTATCCGAAGCCTCCTGCACGGCGGTGTCGGAAATGTCTTTACCGTCTTTTTGCTCCATGCTCAACGTGTTATCCTCTTCGGACTCATCAACCCGAATCTGCTTATGAGGCGGGATATAACGGCGCAGCATTCTTTCCAGCACGCTTAACTCAATCGGTTTCGCGATAAAATCGTCAAATCCCTCCGCCATGAACATTTCACGCGCGCCGCCTATGGCATTTGCCGTGAACGCGATGACGGAAAGCGACTGAAAATACAGTCCCGGTTTCTGGCGGATCTTATGTAACGTCTCCACACCGTCCATTTCCGGCATCATATGATCCAGAAATACACAATCAAAATCCATAGCGTTTAATTTGTCCAACGCTTCCTGACCGCTTCCTGCCAGCGTAACCTTAATCTGATACGGCAGAAGAAGCCTTGCCATAACTTTCAAATTCATGGCGTTATCGTCCACTACAAGCACCTTTGCTTTCGGCGCGATAAAACGGTGCCGCAGGTCTGCATGCTGTTCGTCCCTCTGAACGACTTTCTGCCCGTTAAATACCGCCGCTATGGACAATACCGTAAACGGCTTGTATATGCGGAGCATATTGCTTCCTATATGCATATCGGCGCCGTACTCCAGGATCAGGATAACATTGGTTTCCTTGGCGATCCGGTCAAAATACTCCCGGTCTTCGCGATACTCGTCCCAACTGATAAAAATGTGCGTATAATTTTCGCGTTCCATGTACTTTTTCAGTTCGGGAAGTTTTTTGCAGAACCGGAACTTGATCCCGAGCTGCTCTGCAACATGACGAAGGCTGTCCTCATACCCCTCCCGCACCACGGAATAGTTATACTTATCCATATTAATATAAATCGCCGCGAATAAATGGTTTTTATTCCGTATGGATACGATCGGCGTTTCGTCCAATACCTTCTGGGGAATGGTAAACAGAAATTCACTTCCGCTTCCCGGCGTGCTTTTTACGGTAATAAAACCTCCCATACTGCGGATCAGTGCCTGCGTAATTGCAAGCCCCAGTCCGACGCCGCCCTCTTCCCTGTTGCGCTTTGAGTTCACCTGGCTGAAACTCGTAAAAATCTTCTCCATTTCACTCTGGGTCATACCGATACCGGAATCCCGGACGCTGACCACCAGATTAATTCCATATTCCTCTTTTCTGCTCTTAATGCGGAGTATGATACCGCCTTCCTTTGTAAACTTTATGGCGTTCCCCAGTAAATTCAGGATAATACGGCGGAGTTTCTGTTCGTCTCCCAGCAGGCTGCTTGGCAGATTGGCGTCACAATCCACGATCAGTTCCAGATGTCTGCCGTTTTCCAGCGTCAGCGCCATATTAATGATATCCGTGATCGTGGAAGTAATATTATAATTCTCTTCCACCAGCTCCATTTTACCGCTTATCAGTTCCGAAAAATCCAGAATATTGCTGACCGTGGAAAGAAGATTTCTTCCGGCAGTCTGGATATCAATAACGTCCCTTCTTACATCGGTAGGTATATTTTCCTGCAGGATCGCTTCGCTCATACCACAAACGGCATTGATCGGCGTGCGGATCTCATGGGAAACATTTACCATGAAATCGTCCTTACTCCGCTCGGCAATTTCCAGCTCGCGGATATTCTCGATCAACTGCTCACTCGTCTCCTGCTGGGTCCGTATCATGATCCATGTGATACCCGAAACCGTATATACGGAAAGAATCTGCAAAAACACTTTGATCGCACTGTCAACTGAAGTTACAGATATCGTCCTTGCTATGAAGCCATGATATATAAAAATAAATGTAGCTATGATTACTCCTCCATAGATGATCTCAGGGATACAGAAAATGCCGAGAAGAACAATCAGACCTGCCATCGTGGACAGCATGGTAATAAAATCGCCGGTATGCAGCGCGTAAATAACGATATTGATCCACGCCATAGCGGCAATAAATTTCGCGCAAAAATTATAGTCCGCACTCTTTCGGAAATATACGAACCAGCCGCCGATCATTGTGGCAAACATAATTTCTTTCACGACAAGGCTCCAGCCTGACATCTGCGCGACAATAAACATCGCGACCGTGTAGATCGTCGATATGATCAGTACGATACGCTCTATTTTTTTATGAGTTTTCGTTAATTGAATGTTATTTTCTTCCAAAGTAAATTACCGTTCCTTCCTCGTCAACCCGACGGATCGCACCCGGATACCCCCGATACGGCATGTCGGCTAACTGATATTTAATACTTCTTTCAACATCGGAAGCATTTCCATAAAAACATCAATGATCACCGGGTCGAACTGTGTTCCCCTGCCTTCCATCATGATCTGCATGATACGTTCAATCGGACGGATCGGCGGTTTATAGCACCGTTCCTCATACAAGGCGTCAAATACGTCCGCTACCGACATGATCCGCGCCGCAAGAGGAATACTGTCTCCCGCCAGACCCGACGGATATCCCGTACCGTCCCAGCGTTCATGATGATACATGGCAATATCCTCAACAATCTGCACATACTCCGCGTCTTCAACGTCACCGATGATTGTCTGAATGATCTTCCGGCTGTAAGTCGTGTGCAGTTTCATTGTCTCAAATTCTTCCGGCGTCAGCTTGCCGGGCTTTTGCAGTACGGAATCCGGCACCCGGATCTTTCCCACATCATGGAGAGGCGCCGCCTTACAAATGTTCTGCATATTTTCCGGCGTCAGTTCCTCCGTAAAAAGTCCCCGTTTATGTAATTCATCAATAATCATCTTTACATATGTCTGCGTATTTTTAACGTGTTTTCCGGTACTTCCGTCCCTGCTCTCGATCAGGTTCGCCATACCGACGATCACCGAATCCTGAATCTTGCTGATCCGCCGGGCGTCCTCGGTAATCTTCTCCGCCTGCTCCTTAACCATTCTTTCCAGATTGTGACGATACTGTTCCAGTTCAATGGTCTTGCCGACGCGGCTTAATAAAATATCCGGTATAAATGGTTTTCCTACGAAATCCACGGCTCCTACCTGAAAACATTTTATCTCTGTTTCCGCCTGATTGTCCGCCGTCAGAAAAACAACCGGTATATCTGCCGTCGCCTCATTTGCGCGGAGTTTTTCCATAACTTCAAAACCGTCCATACCGGGCATGTTAATATCCAGTAATATCAGGTCGGGACGGTTATTTTCCAAATATTTCAATGCCGCCATGCCCGAATTTGTGGCAGCAATACGGTAAAAAGGCAGGAGAATTTTTTGCGCAAGCGTTAAATTTGTTTTATCATCATCAACAACAAGGATAATATTCTTCATCCGTTTATTCCCTTCCCTTATCTGTTCATATGCTATTATATACTATTCTACCCTTATATTGACAAATATTCTACTATTTTTTTCGGACAATTCTTCTTCTTCCTCAATTCCCGGAAAAAAACCGTCAGCATTGCCGAACATTCTTCCTCCAGCACGCCCCGTATAACTTCCGCCTGATGGTTAAACCGCGTCTCCTCCAAAAGATTTAGCACGGAGCCGCCGCACCCCGCTTTCGGGTTCATGCTCCCGATAACCACTTTGGGGATCCTCGCCTGCACGATCGCGCCCGCGCACATCTGGCAGGGTTCCAGCGTTACATACATGGTACAGCCTTCAAGCCTCCAGTCGCCCATTTTCCTGCTTGCTTTCCGGATCGCGATGATCTCCGCATGGGCAAGCGTGCTTTTATCCGTATTTCTGCGGTTATATCCTCTCGCGATGATCTTGCCGTCATACACGATCACGCAGCCGATCGGCACTTCGTCCAGAACCAGCGCCTTTTTTGCCTGCCGGACCGCCTCTTTCATATATTTTTCATATTCCGTCATATTCCACTTCCTTTTTTTAAAAATAATGCACTAAATTTTTCTATTTGTGATATTATATTATCATTATAAATGTTTTTTGAAAAGAGAGGCTTCTTATGCTTTACAATTACGAATCCGAAAACCTGACTTACGAAATTCTCTCCGATGACGCGGCTCCTTTTATTCTGGATTTTTATCGGACGAATAAAGATATCTTCGAGCCTTATGAACCCGACAAACCTTCCAACTTTTATACGCTGGAATACCAGGCAACCATGGCAAAGCTGGAATACGAAAATTTTCTGCGGGGTAAAGGCGCGCGTTTCTGGGTTCAAAGAAAAACACAGCCGGGAATCCTCATCGGCTGCGTCAGCTTTAGCAATATTGTAAAAGGATCTTTCCAATACTGCAACATAGGCTATAAGATCCACAAAAGCCATCTTGGACTGGGGTATGCCACGGAAGCCGTGCGTTTTCTTATATACACCGTCTGCCGCGATTATTCCCTGCACCGGATCGAGGCATATATCCACCCTGACAACAAAGCGTCGATCGCCCTTGCCGAAAAATGCGGTTTTACTTTTGACGGCGTCTCCAAGGAATATGTATACATGAAAGGTTCCTGGGTTGATCATCTGCGTTACACTTATATCCACCATGACCCGTGATCACTCGTCGTCACAAAAATTCACGCACCAGTAACCGAAATCCTTGTCGCCCGCTCCCTTACGGACGCCTCTTTTAAACTGCTCAAATCCAAACATCGCCGCGAACAGACACTCGGAGCGTTCGTACCGTCCCGGAACTCCGAGTACATAGATCTTCTGCCTTCTCTTACAGCGGCGGCGCGCCAGTATCACATGACCATAGCAGTACATTCCGTGCAGGAGAAAACTGTTATTGATCAGTCCCCGGCAGGAAGAGGGAAGAAATTTCAAGTCATCATAACCGATCTCCACACAGTTAAAGATCTCGTCGTCGGAAAACGGTTCCACGATATCATGCTTTTTAAATAAATCCTTCCAGTCATTGATCTTCATATAATACGATTTATCATACTTGACCTTTGATACCCTCGGTTTTTTCTTTACCTTCAAAAAATCCGGTATCTCCTGTACTTTTAATTCCTTTTCCTCCTGTTTTTCCTCCGTTTCCTGCGCCGCGGCTTCCTTAAACGAATCGACCGTTTTCACCTTCTCATAGTCAAAAGGCGCTTCGGACCATTCCGCATAAAAAATCCGGTTACCGGTCTTTAATACAACGCCGTCCATATTTCCTGCCGGAGTACCTGCTATATCTTCCGACAGGAACTCATAACTTCCATTCCATTCTTTTTCCACGGTACAGATTTGGACCTCGTTCTCCTTAACGCGGTAAAATCCAAGCTCCACGCTTTTTCCCTTTAAATCCTTTTCGGCAAACAGTTCTATGATCCCCTTATTTTCCCTCAGCGTGGTCTTCAGATATCCGAACCCGCTCTCCCACATTCCATACTTCCACTCTCTTAAATACGATATTTTTCTTCCATATTCCAACATAAAAAAACCTGCCTTATTCTTTTCATTATAATAAGCAGCCCCTGCATGGTCTAATATATGCCGGAAATTTTTCGGTCATGCTGATTTTTTGCATTGCCCTTTTACCGGTATGTGCTGTATAATAAAGCTGATTTAATTTTGCAATTTATGGAGGACGATCCGATGTATGAATTTAAAGACGAATTTTTAACCGGCATTGAACAGATCGACATGGAACACAGAAGATTATTTGAAATTGCCGACGAACTCTACACGCTGAAACATGAGGAATTTATTCCCGACAAATATGATAATATCCGGGAAATCCTCGGCGAACTGAAGGATTATACCATTACCCACTTTGAACACGAGGAGGCGTACATGGAATCCATCGGTTATAAAAGAATGTTTACCCAGAAAAGCCAGCACGAAGCGTTAAAAGAAATCATCAACGACTGGGATTTAGACTCCATCGACGAAAACCAGGACGAAGCGATCGACAATATTCTCAATACGGTTACCGACTGGCTTGTTAATCACATACTGAACGAAGATAAATTAATCGGCAGATAACTTCAACTTGTCGTAAATGATATTACTTAGATCCGCGAACTGCCCAAGTGTCAGCGCCTCTCCCCTGACAGAGGGGTTTTGGCATAATTCTTCAATGGACGAAGCGATTATTTCTTTCGGCAGACGGATCTCGCTGCTGTTATTCAATCCGTTGACCAGCGTTTTCCTCCGCTGGTTAAAGGACGCGCGGATCACGGCAAACATTAGTTTCTCATCTTTTACCGAAACCGGAGGATTTTCGTGGCGCGTCAGCTTAATGACCGTGGAATCCACATTCGGTTTCGGCAGGAAACAACTTGCCGGAACATTCAGGACGATCTGCGGTTTCGCGTAATACTGTACGGCAAGGGACAGCGCGCCGTAATCCTTACTTCCCGGTCCCACCTGCATACGCTGCGCCACTTCTTTCTGTACCATTATGGTAATACTGTCAACCGGCACATGGCTTTCAAAAAGCCCCATAATAATAGGCGTCGTAATATAATACGGCAGGTTCGCCACGACCTTGATCGGCCTGCCGCCGTTTTTTTCTTTCGCGAGCGACTTTATATCCACCTTCAAAATGTCTTCGTTGATAACGGTTACGTTATCATATCCGGCGAGAGTATCCCGCAAAATAGGTATGAGGTTTTTATCAATCTCCACCGCCGCCACCTCTCTTGCGTTTTCGCAAAGGATCTGCGTCATGGTTCCGATCCCGGGACCGATTTCCAGAACAAAATCTTCCCCGGTAACGCCCGCCTCACGCACAATTTTCTCCACAACATTCGCGTCGATCAGAAAATTTTGTCCGAATTTTTTTTGAAAGGCAAACTGATACCGGTTTATAACAGCCAGCGTATTCGCAGGCGTTCCTAAATGCCCGTTAAATTCCATACATCCTCCTTGCGTTTTCGTTGGTTCTCTCCACGACTTCCTCGTAGGAAATCTTCTTGATTTCCGCTATCTTTGCCACAATATAGGTAAGATTTAAAGACGAGTTCCGTTTCCCACGGTTTGGCTCCGGCGCCAGATACGGGCAGTCGGTTTCCAGAAGGATCCTGTCCATGGGAACATACTCCGTTACTTCCCGCAGCTTTCTGGCGTTCTTAAATGTAACCACGCCGCCGATCCCGATATAAAAGCCCATATCCAGATATTTTTTCGCTTCCTCCACCGGATAGGAAAAACAATGTATCACACCGCCGATCTCACCGCATTTCATTCCCGACATCATATCATAAGTATCCTTCGCCGCGTCCCTGGAATGAATGACTATGGGCTTATGAAGTTTTCGCGCCAGCATGGTCTGCCGCTCGAACCAGATTTTCTGCAAATCCGCCTCCGGCTCCTCCCAGTAATAATCCAAGCCGATTTCCCCTACCGCTTTTACTTTTGGATTTGTCCTTATTTCTTCTTCAAGCCACATAAAAAAATCTTCCGTAATATATTGTACTTCGCTTGGGTGAACGCCAAGCGCGGCATAGACGTAATCATACTTTTTTGCCAGTTCCGCCGTTGTCTTACAGCTCTCTACCGAAGAACCGATATTTACCACATACTCGATCCCGTTTTCCGGAAAACTTTTTATCAACGCGTCCCTATCGTCGTTAAATTTTTCATCATCATAGTGGGCGTGGGTTTCAAAAATCATTTTTCCTGTTTATCCTTCCTCTTGCGATCACGAAACAAACGGCATGTACCAAAAATGTTACCAGCCATGATATCGCGTATGAAATGTACAAAACTTCCAAAGTAGGATTTGCCGCAAACGCGGTTTTCAGCCAGACGATACGGAACACGCAGGCTCCCATCAGCGATACGATCATCGGCATAACGGAATATCCCAGTCCCCGAAGCGCTCCCACCATGGTATCCATAAGTCCGCACAAAAAGTAAGGAATACAGATATATAACATTCGTATCATGCCAAAGGCGATAACCTGCGGGTCATTGTTATAAATTTTAAGAAGAGGCACGCGGAGAAGATAAAACGCCCCTCCGACCGTTATTCCCACAACGGTTACAAGAAACAGGCACCACCCCGCCACTTTATTGATACGCTCATACTTACCTGCGCCGTAATTCTGGCTGGTAAAACTCAGCGCCGTATGATGAAACGCGTTCATGGACACATAAACAAATCCTTCCAGATTCGCGGCGGCGGCATTTCCCGCCATAACGAGCGATCCAAAAGAGTTAATGGACGACTGGATCAACACGTTGGAAAGGGAAAATAACGTACCTTGTATCCCTGCCGGAAGTCCGTACCGGAGCATTTCCAGAAAACGGTTTTTCACAATACGGAGTTTATGCACATCTAACCGGCACGCGCCTTCCAGTCCGGAAAGACACCTCACTACCAGCGTGGCGGAAATCGCCTGGGAAATAATGGTCGCGACGGCAACGCCCGCGACGCCCATGTCGAATACGATCACGAATACAAGGTTCAGGCACACGTTAATAATTCCCGCCGCCGCAAGATAATAAAGAGGTCTTCTGGTATCGCCGATCGCACGCAGGATCGCGCTTCCGAAATTGTACAGCAGCGTGACCGGCATACCGATAAAATAAATCCTCAGATAAAGCGCTGACAGATCGATAACGTCTTCCGGCGACGACATAACCTCAAGCAGCGGCTTTGCCAGCGTTATTCCGATCACGGCAAGTATCACTCCCCCGATCAGACTGGAAAGAACCGCCGTATGTACCGTATCGTTGACGTCTTTTTCCCTGCCCGCTCCGTAATAGCGCGCCACCAGCACGTTCGTTCCCACCGACAGTCCGATAAACACATTCATGAGAAGATTGACCAGCGACGTGGTGGAGCCCACCGCCGCAAGGGAGTCGCTTCCGCAGTAACGTCCCACTACGATAATGTCCACCGCGTTAAACAACAACTGCAATACGCTGGACAAAATCAACGGTACCGCGTAGAGAACTATTTTCCCCGCAAGAGGCCCCTCACACATATTGATTTCATATTTTTTCTGACCTTCCATTTCCTATAACCTCCGCAAAAACAGGCACCGCTTTGCGGCGGTGCCATGTTGTCTACCGTATCCTAACCGATGGACGCTCCCGGCGGCATATCCTTTTCCGATGTAAGAAGCGACAAACTGCCTTTTTCGTCCTCCGCGCAGAGAAGCATTCCCTGAGACTCGATCCCCGCAATGACCGCCGGCTTTAAGTTGGTCACTACCACAACTTTCTTACCGACCATCTGCTCCGGGGTGTAATGAAGTTTGATACCGGAAACGATCTGCCGGACTTCACTTCCGACCCTGACCTTGGAACAGAGAAGTTTCTTGGATTTTTTAACCTCTTCACATTCTAAGATCTCGCCGATCTGGAGCTGTACTTTATCGAAATCCTCTATGGTGATCTCCGGTTTTCTCTCTACGTCGATCCCCGTATTTTCTTCCGCCTGCTTTGCCTGCGCCTCCATGATCTCTTCTACTTTTACCATAACTTCATTCAATTTAAGGCGCGCAAAGAGAATTTCTGGCGCGTCCGTAACTTTCGTACCGGACGGATATCCTCCGAATTTATCCAGATCCTCAAACGCCCTTCTGTCCGTACAAAACTGCACGAAAATCTTGGCGGCCGTTTCCGGCATAAACGGTTCCAGAAGGTTCGCGCCGATCAGAATGCCCTCGGAAAGATTATATAAAACCGTCCGTAGTCTGGATTTTTTGGTTTCGTCCTTCGCCAGCACCCACGGCATGGTTTCATCGATATATTTATTACATCTCCTGAAGATCGCGAATATTTCCGTCATGGCGTCCGCTACGCGCAGTTCCTCCATCTTAGCCGCCACTTTTGCCCTCGCGCCTGTCACAACCGCCTTTAAATCGTTGTCGATATCTTCCTGTTCCGCGCTCTCGCCGGTATTTACCACCTCGCCGCCGCAATACTGGTTGCTCATGGCAAGGGTTCTGTTTACCAGATTTCCCAGCGTATTGGCAAGTTCCGAATTAATACGCTCCACCAATAATTCCCATGTTATAACGCCGTCATTTTCAAACGGCATTTCATGAAGAACAAAGAACCTTACCGCGTCCACGCCAAACAGGCTTACCAGATCGTCCGCATAGATCACGTTTCCCTTTGACTTACTCATCTTGCCGTCGCCCTGAAGAAGCCACGGGTGACCGAATACCTGCTTTGGAAGCGGAATGTCCAGCGCCATGAGCATGATCGGCCAGTAGATCGTGTGGAACCGTAAAATATCCTTACCGATCAAATGCAGATCCGCCGGCCAGTATTTGTTATAAAGCTCTCCGTGACCGCCGTCCGCGTCAAATCCAAGACCCGTGATGTAGTTGCTCAGCGCGTCGATCCACACATAAACAACGTGTTTATCGTCAAAATCCACCGGAATACCCCACTTAAATGAGGTTCTTGATACACACAGATCCTGAAGACCGGCTTTAAGGAAATTGTTCATCATCTCATTTTTCCGGGATTCCGGCTGGATAAATCGCGGATTTTCTTCAATATGCTTTATGAGCTTGTCCGCGTATTTGCTCATACGGAAAAAGTACGCCTCCTCCTTGGCAGGCTGACACGGTCTTCCGCAGTCCGGACACTTTCCGTCCACGAGCTGGGAAGGTGTGAAAAACGCCTCGCACGGCGTGCAGTACATTCCCTCATACTCGCCTTTATAAATATCGCCCTTATCATAGAGCTTCTTAAAAATCTTCTGCACCTGCTTTTCATGATCCTTATCCGTCGTCCTTATAAAACGGTCATAAGAAGTGTTCATTAAATCCCAGATCCTTTTGATCTCGCCGGATACATTATCTACAAACTCCTGAGGGGTCACTCCCGCCTCCTCAGCCTTTAACTCGATCTTCTGTCCATGCTCGTCCGTCCCGGTCTGAAAACGCACGTCATATCCTTCCAGCCGTTTATATCTCGCAATGCTGTCGGCAAGTACGATCTCGTAAGTATTTCCGATATGAGGCTTTCCTGACGTGTATGCGATCGCCGTTGTAATATAGTAAGGTTTCTTCGCCATTTCCGATTCTCCTTTTCTCTTAATTTCACTAACTTTTAGACTAACACCTTGGGAAATTTCTGTCAACTTTTATTGTATTCCCCAAATAAAAAACATATAATAAAAGAAGTATGTTATAATATTAAAAAAATAAATGGTGGTGTGATATGATGCATAAGAAACAAAATCGGGAATTTATTCCATTAAGAAAACTGCTCTCTGTTCTGATGGTCTGTATCCTTGCCTTGGGCGGCTGCTCGCCGGATACGAAAAAAACCGACGAAGTCTATGAATATTCCATGGACTCTTTCGACTCCTTTATCAACGATTTATTTGTCAGTGAAGTGACGGGGGACTCCATCTCCCTGAATTACACGCTGGCTCACCCTGAAAATTTTGGGATCACGTCCGTGGAACCTTCCTACGGCTCCACCGATCTGGCGTATCTGGACGATGATTCCCAGACGATCGAAGCGATCAACACTTTAAAATCGTTTGACTATGATAAGCTGAGCGACGACCAGAAACTTACATATGACATTCTGCTGGATAATCTGGAAACGACTTTGGAATATTCGGACTTATACCTATACGATAAAACGCTGAGTCCTACCATCGGACTGAACTGCCAGCTGCCGATCCTTCTTGCCGAGTATTCTTTCCGTACCAAGCAGGACGTTTATGATTATGTCAATTTATTAAAACTCACGGACGAGTATTTCACGTTCCTTCTGGAACTTGAGAAAATGAAAGCCGAGGAAGGTCTTTTTATGACCGACGACCTTGCCGAACAGATCATTGAACAATGCGATATCTTTACGGAAAATCCCGAAGAAAATTATCTCATTGAAATTTTCGATGACAAGATTGACGGAATGACGGAATTTTCCGATACGGAACGTGAAAACCTGAAAGCGGAAAATAAAAAGGCGATTTTGGAACACGTTGTTCCGGCATACGACATTCTCGCGGACGGACTTGAGGAACTGTTAGGCACCGGAAAATACGAAGGCGGATTGTGCAATTATCCGGAAGGCGACGCTTATTACCGCTATCTTATCCGCTCCGATGTCGGTACGGACCGAAGCGTTGACGAGGTTGAAAAACTGATCGACCGTTACATGAAGCTCGCTTTTTATGAGATGGGAGCCATACTCCGTGAAAATCCCGACATTTTGGATTATGTTGACGACGCCGCATTTCCGCTGACCGACCCTTACGAAATCCTTGAGGATTTACAGGGACGGATTTATGAAGAATTTCCAAAACTGCCGGAAACTACTTATACGATAAAATACGTTCACCCTTCCCTTGAGGATAATCTAAGCCCCGCCTTTTATCTGACGCCGGCAATCGACGATTACACGGATAACGTTATTTACATTAATCAAAGCGAACAGTATGCCGAGCAGGATATTTATACCACGCTCGCTCATGAAGGTTTTCCGGGACATCTCTACCAGATGGTATATACGGCTTCCAAAGGTATTTCTCCGATACGGTCGCTGTTAAATTATAGCGGATTTACGGAAGGGTGGGCTACCTATGTAGAGCTTCTCTCTTACAGAATGGGCGCTATGGACGAGGACATGGGGGCGCTGCTCTCCTCAAACCAGTTGATCACCCTTTGCGTTTACGCCAAATGTGATATCGGCGTTAATTACCACAGCTGGACCGTTGAGGACGTATCCGACTATGTTTCCTCCTTATTCGGGGAACTGGAGGATTCCGTAATGCAGGAAATCTACGACGCAATGGTATCCGAACCTGCCAATTATCTCAACTATGTTGTCGGCTGCATGGAATTTATGGAACTCCGCACCACGGCGGAAGACGCTCTCGGAGCGAAATTTGACCCGGTTGCCTTCCATGATTTCATTCTCACCACCGGACCCGCTCCTTTTGAAATGATCGCGGAGCGGTTAGATGTCTGGCTTCAGGAACAGGTAAGATAGAAAACAAAACAGCCTGCGGATTCCGCCGCAGGCTGCTTCTTTCTTATGAATACTAATCGTTATCATTTTTATGTTTTTTGATGATCTCCTGATATCTTCTCATGGACGCCTTCTCTTCTTCACTCATTTCCACCGGCTGTTCTTCTATCGTATCAAGCTGCGCAAATACATCTGCTAAATCGTCTAAATTTAATAAATTATCATCCATAATATAACTCCGCCTTCCTTTTTGGTTCTTGTACCATAAATTCTAAAACTTCTATGGTTTACATATAATGAATTATACAATATTTTGTTCCCGAAAGAAAGTAGAAAATGTATATTTTCTTATAAAGCGGGAATTATCTGACTAACGTACAAGCCTGTTACGGTATCATTTTTATTAATTAAAAGCGAGGTGTGCCATGAAAAAAACATTATCTTCCCTGAGTTATGATGAACGAAATCTGCTAGATGAGATCCAGCTTGCGCAAAATGCGATGGACAGTGCCTATTCCAACTTTGAACAGGCGACCGAACCCGATCTCATCGACTGCTACATCTATATGATCAACGCAACCTCCAAACGGTATAAATTTCTGATCGAACGCGCAAGGAGCCTGAATTTAAAAGGTATCCCTGACGACGACGTACTGCTTGATAAAGCGCTGTAAATGAGATAGCGAAATTACGAAGTAATTTCCTATTAAATGAAATAGAGAAATAAGGCTGACGAGCTATTGCCCGTCAGCCTCCAGTTCCTTAATTCTCTGTACAAATTCATCGGCGATCATTTTCATCGTTTCGTCCGTAAAATAACTCAGATTACAAGTGATCAACGCGTTATTGAGAGCGGAAATCTGCGTGATAACGTCCTCCAGTTCCTCTTTATCCATTCGTCCCCCTACCTCAAACAGGTCGTCCTGGTGCCGGTTATAATCAATCGCCACCGCGCCGATTTTTTTCTTGTGAAGAACGTCCAGCAGATCGTAATAATCGATGATCCCCTCGCCGGAGGTGCTTACCAGAATAGCGTCTTTCTTTATATGCGAAAGTGTATTCCGGTTGATCATATGGTACGTCTGCTCCGACATCGGTATATGTATGCAGATAACGTCGCTTTTCTCCAGAAGTTCTTCCAGGGAAACGCTTTTTACCGGATTATCTTCCCGCTCGGTAACGTCATAAGAAATAACGTTTGCCTGAAAGCCCTGATAAATCCGGGCAATACATCTTCCGACCCTGCCCATTCCGATAATACCCACGGTCCTGTCCGCGACATTTCTGCCCATAAGACCGCTCCGGTTGGTATTGCCGGCACGCACCCGGATATAACCACGGTGGAGCTGACGGTTTGCCGCAAGATAAAGCGCGAAGGAATATTCCGCTACCGATTCCGGTGAATACGCCCCTATGGGAATTACCCGGATCATATCCTCAATCTCCTGCATACCGCTTTTGCTGATACCTACGATAAATAAATACTTTACGCCCATAGCGTATAACCGGTGAGCCATCTCTCTGCTTATCTCACAAGTATACGGCACGCAGATCCCGTCGTTTCCTTTCGCGAAAAAAATCGTTTCCGGAGCCAGCGCCAGATCAAAAAAACGGGCATTGATACCGCTTTGCGCAAAGGCAGGTTCCAAATATGGACGATAATACGTCTTTGTTCCGAAAAAAGCAATCTTAAACATAATCATACCTCCCTACAAGAGATTTTCCAGCCACTCCAAGATATCCAGATAGACAATGTGCTTTCTCTCCTCGTTATGTATCTCATGGCGCATACCGTCATACAGCTTGATCGATACATTCTGCATACCGTTCACAAGATACTGTCCGAATACTTTCTTAACACCCTCGCCGTAATTGCCTACCGGATCCTCCAGCCCCGCCATAAACATCACCGGCAGTTCCGGGGGAATACGCCTGATATTTTTGGGATCCTGGACATATTTTATTATTTTAAACAATGTATTATATGCGTTTACCGTAAATTTAAATGTACATCTCGGATTTGCCAGATACTTATCTACCACGCTGTCTACCGTACAAAGCCAGTCCGCCTCCGTTCTCGGATTGGAAATACGGTAATTATAGCTTCCCATCGCCGCGTTTTCTACTTTGGCACTGCGGTAATGGTCACCCCTTGTCCGCGCTAGAAACGACGTCAGACGGATACCAAAATCCAGCGCCGCTTCGGATTTCCAGCCGGTACCGCCGATAATGGCGCCGTCAATCCCCTCGCCATACATGGTAAGATATTTTCTTGTCATGAACGAACCCATGCTGAAGCCGTAGAGGAAATACGGAAGTCCCGGATTTTCCGCCTGTATGATCTTCTTGAGACGATGGACGTCCTTGATCAGAATGATGTCGCTGTCTTCCGGGGCAAAGTAACCGAAATCCCTGGCAGAAGCCGCGGTTCTTCCATGCCCCAAATGATCCTCACCGACGACAATAAAGCCTCTGTCCGCTATATATCTTGCAAAACCGTCATACCGGTCAACAAATTCCTTCATGCCGTGGACGATCTGAAGCACAGCTTTCGGCTCTCTCTCTTCCGGCAGCCACTGCGTTGCATGGATCTGTGTTACGCCGTCTCTGGACTTGTAGATTAACTCAACCCTCTCTGCCATATCCATCACTCCGTCTCTCGATTTATTATATATTTTAACATATACGCCAAAACTTTGCACTCTATTTTTAAAGTTGGTTTTCGTGTACAAATCCATATTTTTATGGTATGATAGACATAGTAACCGTTTTCAAAATTTCAAAATAAGGAGTGCGTATATGAAAGATATAAAAGACATCAGATTTATTACCATCGGAGAAGTTTTACTTCGTCTTTCTCCTCCCAACTACGAAAAAATCCGCAACACCAATTCCTTTATTGTAAATTACGGAGGCGCGGAAGCCAACGTTGCGGCGTCGCTTGCCAATTTAGGCGTAGACAGCACTTTTTATACCGTACTTCCTGATAACTCCGTGGGAAAATCCGCGGTCCGGTATTTAAGGACCAATGACGTACATATGTCAAAGACGATCTTCGCAGGCGAGCGGATCGGTATTTACTATCTTGAAGAAGGTTTTGCCGTTCGTTCTTCCAAAGTAATTTACGACCGCAAAGGCTCTTCTTTTGCGACTTATGATTATTCCGACGTGGATATGAAGCAGGTACTCTCAGGTTTTGACTGGCTGCATTTAAGCGGTATCACTCCTGCTCTTTCCCAGAACTGCCGCGTTCTGGTCAAAAACGCTTTGATCGCCGCCAAAGAGCTGGGAATGATGGTCAGCTTCGACGGTAATTACAGAAGCGCGCTCTGGAAATGGCAGGACGCAAGAGACTGCATTACCGAATACCTTCCATACGTTGACGTTTTGATCGGCATTGAACCGATCAATCTTCCGGGTCCCGACGGAAAAGATTTAAAAGAAGGTCTGAGCATGCAGCCTACGCTTGAAGAACAGGACAAAATTTTCAAAGCGCTGTCAGACCGCTACCACTTTAAAGCAATCGGAAGGCATGTGCGCTATGTCCACTCCGGAAGCGAAAATTCCCTGAAAGCATATTTGTGGTACGACGGCAAGACTCATGAGAGCAAGACTTTCCGGTTCAACATTCTGGACCGTGTGGGCGGCGGCGACGCTTTCTCAAGCGGATTGATCTATGCGATGATGGAACAGATGTCACCGGACGAAATTGTAAACTTCGCGGTTTCCTCTTCCGTTATCAAGCATACCATAAGGGGAGATTTCAATATCACGGACGATAAGCAGGCAATTCTGCGGTTGATGAACCAGGAATATGAAATAAAGCGTTAATATCCGACAAATAAAGCCTTTTGCGATAATAGACTTTCTATTTCCCAAAAGGCTTTTCTTTATTTCAAACGATCAATAATATTTTGTATCAGCCCATAACGGTTAAACGGCGTCATAAAGTAATATCCCGCCGCAAAATCCCCTAATTCCCTGATAATATCCAGCGAAACCTCCACGGCGGTTTCTTCGTATTCCTCTCTGGAAAGTTCCGGAACATACCGTTCCATGATCTCATCGGGAATATGGATACCCGGCATCTCATTCTGGATAAACACGGCGTTCTTGTGGCTGACAAGAGGCATGATCCCCACGATGATCTTCGCCCCCGTCTCTTTCTCAAGATAAGCGATCCTCTCGATATCCTCGCGGGAATATACCGGCTGGGTAAGGAAGCAGGACGCTCCCGCCTCCATTTTACTCTTCATTCTGGCTGCGATCGCTTCTTTATTTACCCCTCTGTAATTCAACGCCCCTCCGTAAAAGAACGGGTGACCGGCAAAAACTTCCTCGTTCATTGTTTTGATATAATTCATCAGACGAATGGAATTGTATTCAAAAACCTGCCGTACATTATCGCCCTTTTGCACCGGGTCGCCGGTTACAATCAAAAGGTTTCTGATCTCGTTAAAACCGAGCCCTAAAAGCAGACCGCGGAGCGCTATGATATTCTTATCGCGGCAGGAAATATGCGGCATGACCGCCATTCCCGTCTCACGGGATACTTTTACCGCAAGAAGCGCGGCTTCCATCCTTGCCCTGCCAAGAGGCGAATCCGAAAGAGTGATCACGTCGGTTCCCTTTCCCTTTAAAAAAGCGGCGCCCTCTATAACCTTATCTCCATTATCACCAAAAGGCGGATCCAGTTCCACCATGATCACCTTTTCTCCGGCAGAAAGTTTCGCAAGCAAAGGATTTTCTTCCTGCACAACGCCCGTCCTTGCGTTGTCGGTTCCGACCGACCGAAGCCGTTTTAACGGTCTGTCCTTTAACCGGTCGTTCAACGCTTTGATATATTTCGGCGTTGTCCCGCAGCAGCCTCCCAGAATACGGATCCCCATATCGTCCAGTTTTTCCATCATCTGGGCGTAATAAGGAATATTATCGGAATATACG
>JAMPBI010000060.1 GCA_023666775.1 Alistipes sp.
ATCAAGGTGATTGACGGGAAAGAATGTGATATATTCAGTACCTTCGTTGATCCGGAGATGAAAATACCGGAAAGAATAACGCAAATAACGGGAATTGACGATAAAATGGTCTGTGACGCCCCGGTCATAAAGGATATTTTTCCGAAATTAACGGATTTTCTGGAAGATTACCCTCTTCTTGGCCATAATATTCTGTTCGATTATAGTTTCCTGAAAACCGCGGCGGTAAATTTGGGCGTATCTTTTGAAAAGCAGGGGATTGACACGCTTAAAATGGCAAGACGCGTTTATGCGGAGGCGGAGAGTAAGAAACTGGAGTTTTTGTGCGCGTATCTTCACATCGATCCGGGAACAAGCCACAGGGCTTATGACGACGCAAGGTCGGCAAAGTATTTGTATGAGAAGATGTATCTGAAAAATCCCGACGATGAGGGTTTTACAAAGACGACGCCGTTGGAGTTCGGGGTAAAGAAGAAGTCGCCCATCACGCCGGCGCAGCTCCGCTATTTAAAGGCGCTGCTTCAAATGCATGGCATTACGCCGGAGGTGGTGATCGAGAGCCTTACCAAAAGCGAAGCGTCCAGAATGATAGACAATATCCTGTCTTCTTATGGGCGTATCTGAATCATAATAGTTTGTTGATCTTGTTTTGGATCGACTGCTTTAACGGTGAAGAGGAGGCTTTGAGACGTTCCGTCAGATAAGACTTCCGGTCAAGGCCTTTATCGGCATAAATCTGTGCGAGCGTGGTAAAAATACCGGTTGTTACACAGCCCATTTCAACAGCCGTTTCCAGAAGAACCTGCGCTTCGTCCGGACGCTGTTCTTCTAAAAGCGCTTCCGCCCATTTGGAAAATGTTGTGACCATAAGCGTGTAATTCTCGTCATACCGGGACAGGGCGGTAAGGTTGGCGGCGCCGTAAGTAAGCATTAGATCCGTATTGCTGATCCCTTCCAGATTCAGTATCCGCTCATCTTTAAGAAGGAGGATCTGTTTCTGGTAAGACGCGATTTTTTCGGACGGATCGTCAATTAGGGGTAACTTTTCAAAAGGAATTGTGATATAATCCAAGTTGTCGATATTTTTTTTACGGGTCTTGTTGGCTTCCTGCTCCCTTGCCCAAAATTCTTCCAGCTTTTGCTCGTGTACGCTGGTGGAACGGCGTAAGAGCGATGTAAACAGAAAGCATAATAATGCGATAAACGGAAATAAAACTCTCATGTGGTTTTCCTTTCATAAATATATTTAACGGAGGTTGCTATGATTAATTTTAATAACAAGAAAACAAGAAAGCTGATGTCAACCATTATTATCATTATTCTTGTTGTCTGTATGGTACTGCCTATCATATTAGGCGCGTTGTTCTAATACTACTATACTGATTTGTGAGGTTATTGTCAAATATGCGTTCAGGAAAACTTTCCGAATCCATTATTAAAAGGTCTGTTCTGAAAGAAATTCATGCAAAAAACCCGCAGGTGGCGAGCGGAGCCGGTATCGGGAAAGGCGCGGTGGTGCTTTTTGGCAGCGGCGATACGGTGGCGGCAACGACCACGGTTACGCTGGGGGAGGATTTCTGGGGACTTATCGGAATAAACCGTGTGGCAAATGATATAGCCTGCATGGGAGGACGGATTCAGGGCGTATTGCTCAATATAACAATGCCGTCGCGGTTCCATGAAAAACGATTAAAGGAGATCATGAGACAGTCCGAGGCAGTCTGTAGGGAAATGGGGCTGCAGATCGTGGGCGGTCATACGGAATTGTCGGACAATGTGATCAAACCGGTTATTTCCTACACCGGAATAGGCAGCAGAAAATATCCTGTTTCTGGAAAGGTCCGTGCGGGGCAGCAGATCGCCGTAACGAAGTGGATCGGTATGGAAGGCGGCTTTTTAATGTCCCGGTATCGTGGTGAAGAATTAAAGCGGCGGTTTTCCGCGCAGATACTCGATTTTGCGGGAAACTGCGGGAAATGGCTTTCTGTTTTGGAGGAAGCGGCTCTGGCGGCGGAATGCGGCGTTTCCTATATGCATAACCTGTCTAACGGCGGCGTCTTAAACGCGTTATGGGAACTTTCCGTATACAGTGGGCTGGGAATGACGGTGGATTTCAAAAAAATACCCGTGCGTCAGGAAATTATCGAAATGTGTGAATTTTATAACATGAACCCGTACCGTCTGTTGTCCGGAGGAAGTTTGCTGATGACATTTGAGCCGGAATGTGGTATAGTAAGCATGTTAGAGGAAAATCAGATCCCGGTTGCGGTTATCGGCGAGGTCACCGACAGTAACGACAAGATCCTTCGGAATGAGGACGAGGTTCGTTATATTGACGTTACCTGCCGTGATGAGCTGTGGAAGATAATAGATGGAGAGGTTTTGGGCAATGAGAAAGAAAATATTGACAATGCTTGAACAAAACGGGAGGATCGATCTGAAAGATCTGGCAGTTATGCTGGATATGGACGAGGTAAAACTTGCCAATGAGATCGCGCAGATGGAACAGGAACATGTGATCTGCGGCTACAATACGATCATCAACTGGGATAAGACCACGGAGGAGAAGGTTACGGCGCTGATCGAGGTTAAGGTAGCACCGCAGCGGGGTCATGGTTTTGACAATCTCGCGGAGCGCATTTATAATTACAGCGAGGTTTCTTCCCTCTATCTTATGTCCGGCGGTTTTGATTTTACGGTTATCATCGAGGGGAAGAGTATGAAGGACGTGGCGCTGTTTGTTTCGGGCAAACTGGCAACCATAGACGGAGTGCTGAGTACGGCGACGCATTTTGTGTTAAAGAAATATAAAGTATACGGCGTTGCGCTGGAAAAGGAAAATAAGGACGAAAGGATACTTGTGACGCCATGAGAAATCCATTATCAGATAAGGTAGTACAGATTCAGCCATCGGGTATCCGTAAGTTTTTTGATATTGTCAGCGAGATGAAGGACGCGATTTCTTTAGGCGTGGGAGAACCGGATTTTGATACGCCGTGGAGGATCCGCGAGGAAGGTATTTATTCTCTGGAAAAAGGGAGAACATTTTATACGTCCAATGCCGGACTCAAGGAACTTCGTGAAGAAATCTGCATATATCTAAAGAGAAAGTACAATTTGAATTACACGTTTGAACAGGTGCTTGTAACGGTAGGCGGCAGCGAGGCGATCGACCTGGCGCTGCGCGCCATGATCAATCCGGGAGAAGAGGTTATTATCCCGCAGCCGAGTTATGTTTCTTATCTGCCATGCGCCGTTCTTGCCGACGCCAAGCCGGTCATCATCGACCTGAAAGCGGAGAATGACTTTAAACTTACGGCGCAGGAGTTGTCGGACGCGATCACGGAAAAGACAAAGGTTTTGATTTTACCGTTTCCAAATAACCCAACCGGTGCTATAATGAAAAGAGACGAATTGGCGGCGATCGCGGAGGTAATCAGGGAAAAAGATATTTTCGTCATATCCGATGAGATCTATGCGGAGCTTACATATGGCGGCAGACATGTATCGATAGCCGAACTGCCGGGCATGGCGGAGCGGACGGTGGTGATCAACGGTTTTTCCAAGGCGTTTGCCATGACGGGCTGGAGGCTTGGATATGCGGCAGGATCGGCTGTGATCATGCAGCAGATGGTAAAGATACATCAGTTCGCAATCATGTGCGCGCCGACCACAAGCCAGTTTGCGGCAGTAGAAGCGCTTCGCGGCTGCGACGAAGAAGTAGAGAAGATGGTTGAGGAGTATGACCGGCGGAGAAGATTTCTTCTGAACGCGTTTAGGGAAATGGGACTTGACTGTTTTGAGCCGTTTGGGGCGTTTTATGTTTTCCCGTGCATAAAGAAGTTTAAAATGACTTCGGACGACTTTGCCACCCGCTTATTGAATGAGGAGAAAGTCGCGGTAGTGCCGGGAACGGCTTTCGGTGAATGCGGCGAGGGATACTTGAGGATTTCCTATGCGTATTCCATAGATAATCTGAAAGAAGCATTGGAAAGATTATCGGATTTTATAAAAAGATTAGATACGGTAGATTAAAAGGAGGACGTCTCATGGCAGATGTGAATGTGGAATATATTAATCCGTTTTTGATGGCAGCATCCAGCGTTATGAAAAATATGTGCCAGGCGGATGTGAAAATAGGCAAACCATATGTTAAGACTACGGAATTTTCAAATGATTCGATCATTATCATGATTGGTGTGACGGGCGAAATGAGAGGGCAGGTGGTGATCGGTTTTGCCTTTGATGTGGCGTGCGATATTGCGTCTAAGATGATCATGATGCCGATCACGGAGATGAATGAGCTTTCTATGAGCGCGATCAGCGAACTTGGTAATATGATCATGGGTAACGCGGCGACACTTCTTTCAACCAAGGGGATCGGAATTGATATCACGCCTCCTACATTATGCAGGGGCGGTATTTCCATGATGACCTCATACGCGAAGAATATCTGTATTCCGCTGATGTACGGGGATAACAAAGTGGTTGAGCTGGATATCGCGGTGAAGCAGGAGTGATATGTTAAACATTGTATTGCTTGAACCGGAAATGCCTGCGAATACCGGAAATATCGGAAGGACATGCGTTGCGGCAAATACCCGTCTTCATCTGATCGAGCCGCTGGGATTTCGTATTAACGATAAAATGTTAAAGAGAGCCGGGCTGGATTACTGGGATAAACTGGACGTTACCGTATACGATAATTATCAGGATTTTTTAGACCGTAATCCCGCCGCGAAAGTATATATGGCAACGACAAAAGCGCCTAAGGTATATACGGATATACGGTATGAGCCGGATTGTTATATTATGTTTGGAAAAGAAAGCGCGGGTATACCGGAGAATATCCTCCTTCAAAATCAGGAAAACTGTATGAGAATACCCATGGTGGGAGAAATCCGTTCCCTGAATCTGTCAAATTCCGTGGCGATCGTATTATATGAGGCGCTGCGCCAAAATCATTTTGAACATATGAATATGCAGGGACATCTTACAAAATATGAATGGAAATGATTATTTTTCCACGTATTTTGTAAGAGAAAATGTAAATTCGGTACCGACTCCCTCGGTGCTGATCACGTCAATATTTTCTTCATGGGTATTTATGATCTCTTTTACAATGGACAGGCCGAGACCTGTTCCTTTTTTGTCTTTACCCCTTGACAGGTCTGTCTTATAGAAGCGTTCCCAGATTTTATTTACCGAGTCTTTCGGAATACCGATACCGGTATCTTTGACGGAAATAAACGCTTTCTCGCCCCGTTCCGCAACCGTGATGAAGATCGTGGAATTGTGATGGCTGAATTTGATCGCGTTGTCGATAAGATTATATAGTACCTGCTTGATTTTTTCCAGATCGGCATAGACCGGCAGCGATTTGGCGCAGAACGTCAGGTCAAATTTTATGCCTCTGCTGCTGCAGGTTCCCTCGAACGTCTCGATCGTCCGCTTGATAACGGAATTGATATCAAATACTTCCATATTTAACCGTGTTTTTCTGGAGTCGATATTATTCAGGGTGAGCAGGTTGTTAGTCAGCTTGCTTAACCGCTCTGTCTCGGAGATGACGATATTCAGATATTTATCCTGCATTTCGTGAGGAATGGTTCCGTCAAGGATCGCCTCCAGATATCCTTTGATGGAGGTAAGCGGAGAGCGGAAGTCATGGGAGACGTTGGCGACGAATTTTTTCTGGGATTCGTCCATTTCATTAAGCTGTTTTGACATATAAGTTAAAGACGCTGCCAGACGTCCGATTTCATCGTCGTTGTATTCGCGGAGCTGATACGTCAGGTTGCCGTGTCCAAATTCCTTTACGGCGAGAGTGATTTCCTTGATTGGGCGGTGATAGTCGAAATATACGATAAAAACAGGAAATGACATGAGTAATATGCACATTACCAGCGTGATATAATTCGTATTAAAAACCGGCGCCAGTTTCAGTTTAATGGAACTGATGGATTTATGGATCAGCACATACCCCCGGACTTTCAGGTTGAAGGTGACGGGGGCGAGGACGGTAAGGTATTCTTCCGGGAAATAGCCGTAGAAGGTATCTATGGTATAGCGGCGCGTACTGCTGCCAATCGGGTCAAACGTTTCAATGATAACCGGATTTTCCGGTGAAACGGGTTCATAGGTGTTTAACAGGATCTCACCGTCCGGATCCAGCAGCATAATAACGGTATCGTTATAGGCGGCTACCGTTCGGAGTTCGGTAGTCAGCCGTTCGAGTGACGTGACGCCGGAGTAGTAATAACCGGCATAGCCGTTTGAAATAAACGCCGCCTGACGGTACATACTGTCGGAAACGGCGGTCAGTTCTTTACGGTAGTCGATATGATAAGAAATCACGGCGACGCTGAAAAAGGCTAACGTTATAATAATGATGTATGTAAGGATAAATTTGTTTAGTATTGTGTTACGCATTGATAGGCTCCTGTTTTATTTCCGTACTTCAAATTTGTATCCGATACCCCATACGGTAGAAAGATTCCATTTTTCGTGGTCATGGATCTTTTCGCGGACGCGCTTTACATGAACGTCAACGGTACGGGTATCGCCCATATATTCATATCCCCAGATGTGGTCAAGAAGCTGTTCTCTTGTAAATACCTGGTTTGGCGAGGAAGCGAGGAAATATAACAGTTCCAGCTCTTTCGGGGGCATATCGATGGATTTGCCCTGATAAATAACGGAATAATTGGAAAGATTGATGATTAAGTCCGGGTATTCCACATAGTTGGCATTGTCCTCCACCGGCGCCATTGTAGGTTGGTAACGCCTGAGAACGGCTTTTACCCTTGCAACCAGTTCTTTTGAGTCGAACGGTTTTATCATGTAATCGTCCGCGCCCAGTTCCAATCCCAGAACTTTGTCAAATGTTTCACCTTTTGCCGAGAGCATGATTATCGGGGTATTGGAATCTTTGCGGATTTCCCTGCAAACCTGATAGCCGTCCATGCCGGGAAGCATCAGATCCAAAAGAATGAGATTGGGCTGAAAGGAAACGGCTGCCGTTAAGGCGCTTTCACCATCGTTTACAATCTGTGTTTCATAACATTCCTTTGTCAGATAGAGGGAAATTAATTCCGCGATATTGTTATCGTCATCTACGATCAGAATTTTCTGTTTTGAAGCCATTTGCTACCTCCTATTTAAATTCGGCTATTGTTACGCCGGTTTCGCCTTCGCCGAATACGCCGAGACGAAATTCTTTAATGTATTTGGTCTTTTTCAGTTTGTTGTGTACGGCGCTGCGCAGCGCGCCCGTGCCTTTTCCGTGTACGATGCGCACCTGGGGGATTTTGGAAAGATAAGCGTCGTCCAGATATTTATCCAGTTCGACCATTGCCTCGTCTACCGTCAGTCCGATCAGGTTGATTTCCTGTGAAATGCTCATGGTTTTGCTTATTTTAATTTTGCCGGCTCCCGTTTTGGCGTCGGAAAGGGTATCGGACGGTTCGTCTATAATCTCCAGATCGTTAAAATTGACCTGTGAGCGCAGTATCCCCATCTGGACGTATAAGTCGCCTTTCGCGTTGGGAAGTGTGCTGACAGTTCCCTCTAAATTCAGCGAAAGCACCTTTACCCTTGTACCAATAGTCAGATCGGAAGGAGAAATCTTTTGGGAGGATTTCTTCTTGTTCTTGAGGGTCAGCTTTGCTTCGGCTTTTTCCTTCTTCTCACGGATTTTGTTACGCTGTTCTTCCATTTCTCTTGCGGTCAGACCATGCCGGTTAAAGGTCTTGATCGCTTCGTCGGCGTATTCTTTTGCCTCGCGCAGGATAAGAGCCGCCTGTTCGTTAGCGTCTTTCAGGATCTTATCACGGCGCTCGTCGATCCGCTCGTTCTTGGCGGCGAGACGCTCCCGCAGCTCCTTGATTTCCTTTTTGTAAGCCTCGAGTTCTTCTCTCTCATTCTCGATGGTAACGCGGCTTTCTTCCAGATTGGCGATCAGATCCTCAAACGCCCTGTCATCTGCCTTGATACGGGCGGACGCCGCCTCGATGATGTCCGCGGACAATCCGAGTTTTCCGGAAATCGCAAAGGCGTTGCTTTTGCCCGGAATACCGATGAGAAGACGGTAAGTAGGACTTAGCGTTTCCACGTCAAATTCGCAGCAGGCATTGGCGACACCCGGTTCCGACAGCGCATACAGCTTAATTTCACTGTAATGTGTTGTGGCGAGGGTGCGGATACCTTTCCGGTGCAGATGGTCTATAATGGAAATGGCAAGGGCGGCGCCTTCAGTAGGGTCCGTACCTGCGCACAGTTCGTCAAATAAAACAAGCGTCCGTTCATCTGCATGATTTAAAATATTTACAATATTGCTCATATGGGAGGAGAATGTACTGAGACTCTGCTCGATGCTCTGTTCGTCCCCGATATCGGCAAAAATTTCCCGGAAAACAGACAGGGTAGAACCTTCCGTTGCCGGAATATGAAGTCCCGACTGTCCCATAAGAGTAAGAAGCCCTACGGTCTTTAAAGTTACGGTTTTACCACCCGTATTGGGACCGGTTATGATCAAAGTGTCAAATTCGCCGCCTAAATGGATATCAATGGGAACGATTTTGTTACGGTCGATCAGAGGGTGCCGTCCCTGTTTAATGCGGATATAGCCGTCTGTATTCATAACGGGCATGGAACAGCGGAAGGCTTTGGCAAACGTTCCCTTGGCGAAAATAAAGTCAAGCCGGGTTAGTGTGCGGTAATCGTCCAGAAGCTCGGCTGTATATTGCGCGGCTTCGGCGCTGAGTTTTGCCAGAATGACCTCGATCTCTTCTTTTTCTTTAAGCTGTAATTCTTTGATTTCGTTATTCAGCCGCACGATTGCCATGGGTTCTATAAAAAATGTCGAACCGGTGGAAGACTGGTCGTGAACCATTCCCTGTACCTGCGATTTGTATTCGGATTTGACGGGAATACAATACCGCCCGTTACGGGTAGTGATGACGCCGTCCTGTAAATAGCCGCGCATGGTCTGGGAGTTCAAAATGGAATTTAGTTCCGTGTGTATGCGGTCGTTGGCATTTTTCATCTGCCGGCGGATATTTCTTAAATTGTTGCTGGCGTCGTCGCTGATCTCTTCCTCGGAGATAATACAGCGTTTGATTTCGGAATTTAGGGCTGTCAGCGGTTCCAGCGCTTCAAAAAAGACGTCCAGCGAGTCGTTCGCGGTCTGTGCGTCCTCTGTCCGCAGGTAGGACTTTACCCGGGCGGTTACGTCCAGTGTGGACCGGATCGCAAGCAGTTCCGTGACGGAAAGGGTGCTGCCGACTTCAAGGCGTTTTACGGACATGGAAAGGTCTTTCGTTCCCGAAAAAGAAACGCCGCCTCCGGCAAAGATACGGCTTAGCGCGTCATTGGTCTGCGTGAGCGCCGTTTCGATCTCGTCAGGATCGTCCATGGGAGTCAGTCCGGCGCACATGGATTTCCCGCCCTCCGAGGAGGCGTAGTTTACCAGCAGATCGATTATTTTATTAAACTCTAAAATTCTTAGAGATTTTGCATTCATAACGGGTTTCCTTCCTTGATATAGTACCGATTTCATTTTACCTTATTTGGAGGGGTAAAACAAGAAGAAAAATCTGCTTGAGTTTCCGTATTTTTATCCCCAGAAACATATTTTCATCAGCATGAGCATTA
>JAMPBI010000061.1 GCA_023666775.1 Alistipes sp.
GTTTATGAACCTGATCGAAAATTTCAGCGCGGCGGACGACGATATTGTCAATATCTGCGACCGCGCGAACCAGTATATGAAAGAACCGCTCAGGGAGATCGTCAACGATTTTGTTATGGACGCGCGCCTTTACGGAAATCTGGACGCGGCTTTTGATAAAGTGATCGAAAGACTGAACGGAACGAAATTAAGGGACATTTTCCAAAATCTCAAGATCTGTTCCCGCCACACCACGGATTACGGCGAGGTGATCGCCGACGCGCGCAGTTTTGTCAAGGAATATTTAAAATCCAAGTCCGTGCAGAAGGCGGTGATCAATAGCGCAAGGGTTGATTTTGCCGCGCTTGCCGCCGCAGGGTGGATCATTCTCGGTATGTTGAACGAATTTCTGTCCCGCAATGTCTTTGCGATATTGTGTACCGATTTTATCGGGGCGGGGATCCTGTTATATTGCGCCGTAATTCTTTTATGGGGGATTTATTACCTGTTTTGGGGGAAGATCGAATGAATTTTAAGAAAAAGACAGAGCGTTTTTTAAAAAGCCGCGATATTGAAAATCTTGTGGGCTTTATGATCGCGCCAGAAGTTTTCTGGGCGGTCAGCATATGTTTCGGAGTGTTCTTTGTACTTCTTTTCCGAAGTTTTGGCGTCCGGCCGCTTATTTTCAACGGAATGATATTCTTACTTGGCACGGCTGTGCCGTCTATTTTACTGTGTGTTTCCAATGAAAGTGACAACGACAGAATGTTAAGGGATATCCGGAATTTATTTGAAATGCTGAAGATACAGATCCATTCGGGGGTTTATATGGTGGAAGCGCTGGAAAACTGCTGCGGCGAGATCAAGAGTAAAAGGCTTGCGAAGGCGTTGAACAAATTGGTGAACGAAATTTATATGTCGAGGGATATGACGGAAAGTCTGGAACGGTTTGGGGAGAAGTTTTCCAATCCCCATATCGATATGCTGGTCATTATTTTAAGGCAGTCCATGGAGACCGGACACAGTAAGAATTATCTGGACAGCGCGTTTGAACAGGCGCTTGATGTGGAAAGGGCGATCCATATTAAAAGAGAGCAGGCGGTGGAGCGGAATGTGCAGATCATGCAGGTTTTATTTATGGCAGGTATCATAGCGGTCTGCGTGTATTGTTCCATTGCGGAATTTAAAGGATTATTTGAAATGTTTTAGGAGGTAAAGGATTATGAAACAAATGTTATTGAAAAAGGAGCAGGGAGGAAAGGAAGTTTTGGTGGAGGTTTTGCTGATCGTGATAGCCTTATCAATGGTAATGCTTTTTAAAACGCAGATAATCAGTATGGCAACGAATGTATTTGATTACTGCGACAGTTTTATTTCCAGCAATTTCAGTTCAGTGGAGGAGCCGACCGGTGGGCAGTAAGAAAAAAGACATTTTATTAAAAAAAGAAAAGGGAGCGTCGGGAGCGCTGGATTATATCCCTATCGTGCTGCTGGCGGTGTTCGGGGCATGGATATTCCTTCAGACGGGATTACAGTTAAAGTATCTGGATACGATAAACCGTATCCAGGACATCGCGGGCAGGTATATCCGGATCATGGAAACACAAAACGGCATGACGGCGCCGGAACTGGAAAAGTTTTACCGGGAGTTATCGGAACTGGGGATTTCGGACGGGGATATCGATATGGAGGGAACGACATTCTGGGACGGCAATATCCAATACGGAGATGAAATTTATTTAAAGGTCCGTATGAAAGTGCCTTATGGGAAGTTGACCGTCTCGGATCCGATGGAGCATGTGATCGAAAACCGGAAAAAGGAAGTGAGTATTGAAAAATGCGCCCTTGCTTTGGCATGATAAGGGGAAACAACCAGGGGAAGGTCCAGTACGCGTATCTTCTTTTGATCGCGGCGTTTACGGGTTTTTTAGGTATGGCGGCTCTGGAAAATAAGACGGTGCTTCTGATAAAGAACCGGATCGACAATGTGCTGACCGTGGCCGGATTTTCGGGAACGCTCTGCGATTTGCGGGATATGGGGGAAAACATGTCCGTGATCCGCTATGAGGAAGACGGACGGATTTATTATGATTTTGAGGCGATGTACGATAACGCGTCCGTATATATTGACGAGGAGGGACTGGAAGAACGCGTCCGCATGGTGCTGGAGGAAAATATGGCGCGCGGCGGTCTGATGAGGGGAATTATTAAGAAGTATTCGCTGGATAGAGTGATCGTGTATAATGAATATACGAAAGAGCCGGTTAGCGCGCCAAACGGCGTAACGCTCGACGGTCCCGGTATTTATCTGAGGATCCGGCTGGATATCCGGGGGATTTTCGCAAGGACGCGGACGGTATATCTTGATAAATGTATCGCCGTAAAGACAAAATAATCCCCACGCGGTACTTTGTTGCAAATCACGCGGGATTGTTGTAGAATAACATTCAAAGTATATTAAAGCGAGGGTTATATGGAAAAGTTAGTTCTTATTGATGGTCACAGTATTCTGAACAGGGCATTTTACGGTGTTCCTGATTTGACAAACTCAGAGGGAAAGCATACGAACGCGGTATATGGGTTTCTGAACATTATGTTTAAGATCCTGGAGGAAGAACGGCCGGATTATTTAACGGTTGCGTTTGATGTGAAAGCGCCTACGTTCCGCCATAAAATGTACGCGGAATATAAGGGGACGCGCAAGCCGATGCCGGGAGAGCTTCATGAACAGGTGCCGATCATAAAAGAAGTATTGGCTTCTATGGGAATAAAGATTATAGAAATGGCAGGTTATGAAGCGGACGATTTATTGGGAACCATTGCCCGTATGGGCGAAGAAAAGGGGCTGATGGTTTCCGTGGTGTCGGGGGACCGCGATTTATTGCAGCTTGCGACGGACAAAGTTCAGATCCGTATACCAAAGACCAAAAAAGGAGTAACGGAAATCGAAAACTACTACGCGAAAGACGTATTGGACGCGTATCAGGTTACGCCGAAAGAATTTATTGACTTAAAGGCGTTGATGGGCGATACGTCCGATAACATTCCGGGGGCGCCGGGAGTAGGAGAAAAGACGGCGACGGCGATCATTACAAAGTACCATTCCATAGAAAACGCGTTTGCGCATGTAGAGGAGATCACGCCGAACAAGGCGAAAAAATCGCTGGAAGAGAATAAGGAGCTGGTGGAGCTGAGCAAGGCGCTGGCGACAATTAATGTCAATGTTCCCGTTGAATACGCGTTTGAGGGAGCAGGGATCAACGATATGTTTAACGAACAGTCCTACGAATTGTTTAAGAAATATGAATTTAAGTCCCTGCTCCGTAAGTTTGAAAATACCGACAGGACAAGCGTAAAGGATATTTTAGACAAGATAACGGTACTGGAGGACTTTAATAAGGTACTGGATTTCTTTGAAGCGGCGGAGAAAGATCATAAGAAGGATTTTTTCGCGTTTGATTTTATAAGATCCGAGGAAGGTCGTACAAGCCTTGTTATTATGACGGAACAGGAGCGGATCGTACAGATCCCGGCGGAAAATTTTGTTACGGAAGAAATTTTGTCGGAAAAAGTAAAGGCGTTGTCATCGACAGGAAAAATTGCCGTTACCATGGATTTAAAGCGTAATCTTCCGGCGCTTCAAAAGGTTTCCGTATCACGTTTTTTTGACGTGAATGTCGCGGCGTACCTGATCAATCCTTTGAAGGACAGTTATAACTATGACGATATAGCCAGGGATTATCTGAATTTATCCATACCGTCGGAAAAAGAGCTGGCGAAGGAAGCGGAGGGCGCGGTATCAAAGGAACTGCGCACGGCGGCGTTAAATGTCTATATCGCTTTTATGGGATATGGGAAAGTCGAAGAAACGCTGAAAAAGGAAGAGATGTCATGGCTTTACCGGGAAATCGAACTTCCGCTGATCGTCGTTCTCTACGATATGGAACGGTACGGTATGAAAGTGGATAAAGAAAGCCTGAAAGAGTACGGCGATAAACTGAGCGTCCGGATCTCGGAGCTGGAAAAGGCAATTTGTGACGCGGCGGGCGGTCCGTTTAATATTAACTCGCCGAAACAGCTTGGAGAACTCCTGGTTGAGAAAATGGGAATGAAGGGCGGAAAAAAGACAAAGACAGGATACTCGACTTCGGCGGAGGTACTGGAAAAGTTAAAAGAGGAAAATCCGATCATTGGGGATATTCTGGAATACAGGCAGCTGACAAAATTAAAGTCTACTTACGCGGACGGTCTGGGGGCGTGTATCGGTGAGGATAACCGTATCCACAGCCGCTTTAATCAGACGATCACGGCGACGGGAAGGATCAGTTCCACGGAGCCGAACCTGCAAAATATTCCGATCCGTATGGAACTGGGGAGGCGGATCCGCAAAGTATTTGTGCCGGAGGCGGACTATGTTTATGTGGACGCGGATTATTCCCAGATCGAACTGCGTATCCTTGCCCATATGTCGGGTGACGAAAAACTGATCGAGGCGTACAAAATGTCTCAGGATATCCACCGTATCACGGCAAGCCAGGTATTTCACATACCGTTTGACGAGGTGACGGACTTGCAGAGAAGGAACGCGAAAGCGGTTAATTTCGGTATCGTGTATGGGATCAGCTCCTTTGGACTGAGTCAGGATTTAAGCATTTCTAAAAAAGAGGCCGCCGAGTATATTGAACGGTATTTTGAGACGTATCCGGGTATCAAGTCCTATCTTGACGGGCTGGTTGATTTCGCGAAGAAAAACGGATACGTTACTACAATGTATAAGCGAAAACGCCCGATACCGGAAATCCATTCCGGTAATTTTATGCAGCGTTCTTTCGGGGAGCGGATCGCCATGAATTCACCGATACAGGGAACGGCGGCGGATATTATCAAACTCGCGATGATCCGCGTCCATGACGAACTGGAAAATAAGAATTTAAGATCAAGGCTTGTTCTTCAGGTCCATGACGAGCTTCTGATCGAGTGCCATAAAGATGAGGTGGAGATGGTGAAACAGATTTTGAAAGAGGAGATGATGAAGGCGGCGGAACTTCTTGTCCCTCTGGAGATCGATATGCACGTGGGAAATGACTGGTTTGAGGCGAAGTAATGAAAGTGATCGGAATTACAGGCGGCGTCGGCTGTGGAAAATCCACGGTCTTAGAGCTGATCGGGAAGAATTTTAACGCTTATATCGTGAAGGCGGACGATGTGGGAAGACACGTTCTGGACAAGGGAACGAAGGGTTACGGGCAGTTTGTTACGTTGTTTGGGGAAGAGTATCTGGACGGGCAGAAAAATGTGGACAGAGACAGACTGGCGCAGACGGTTTTTCATAATCCCAATAAACTTACGGTGCTGAACAGTATCGTACACCCTTTGGTGAAAAAAGAGATCGTGGAAGAAATGGCAAAAGTACGGTGCGAGGGAAAGTATGATTTCTTTTTTGTGGAGGCGGCACTGCTGTTAGAGGATCATTATGATTTGTTCTGCGACGAGGTATGGTATATTTATGCCGGCGCCGACAGCAGGAGGGAACGGCTCAGAAATTCCCGGGGGTATTCCGACGAAAAGACGGACAGTATTATGAAGAACCAGTTAAGCGAAGAAACTTTCCGGAAACGGTGCGATTATGTGCTGGACAATTCGGGCAGTATCGAAGAAACCTTTGAGAGACTGAAAAAAAAGCTAGTAGTTGATTGAAATTTATGGTATTCTAGACTATATAGGCAAAAAGGATGGATTGAAATCGTGAGTACCCAGAACGGATTGGTTTTCGGACTTGATATCGGAACAAGAAATGTTGTAGGCATTGTGGGCGGCATGGAGCATAATCATTTTAAGGTTGACGCCATGGCGCTGAAGGAACATGACACAAGAGCGATGCTTGACGGACAGATACATGACATTTATAAGGTCGGCGATACGATACGCGCCGTGAAGTATCAGCTTGAGAAGCAGCTTGATATGGAACTTACGGAAGTCTGTATCGCGGCTGCCGGCCGTGTGTTGAAGACGGTCAACGTCCATACGGACTATGAATTTGACCAGGAGACAAGGATCAATCAGGAGCATATTTATTCCCTTGATCTGCTTGGCGTGGAAAAGGCGCATGAGATCATCAATGACGGTTCCAGCGACGTGAAGTTTTACTGTGTGGGGAACACGCCTACCAAGTATTATCTTAACGGATACGGGATCAGCAGTCTGGAAGGACATAAGGCGGAGAGGATTGGCGTGGATCTGATCGCTACCTTTTTGCCGGAAGAAGTGGTAGACGGTTTATACGAGGCGGTAAGCTATGCGGGGTTATCGGTTGCCAATCTTACGTTGGAGCCGATCGCGGCGATCAACGTTGCGATACCGGAAAAATACCGTCTTTTGAATATCGCGCTGATCGACGTGGGAGCGGGAACGTCGGATATCTGTATCACCAAGTCGGGAAGCGTCGCGGCGTATGGCATGATCCCTTACGCGGGAGACGAGATTACGGAAGTGATCGCGCAGAAGTATCTGGTGGATTTTAATACGGCGGATAAGATAAAGGTTCAGGCCTCCAAGAAAAAGGGCGTCATTAATTTTAAGGATATTATGGGACTTGCCCAGAAGACCGACACGGCGGAGGTTCACAGGACGGTGGACGAGATCGTGACTAAGATCGCGTCGGAAACGTCGGAACGGATCAAGGAATTAAACGGCGATAAGGCGGTCAGCGCGGTATTTATTGTGGGCGGCGGCGGCAAGATACCGGGTTATACGGAAAAGATCGCACAGTTCCTCGGAATACCGAAGGAGCGCGTGGCGCTGCGCGGCGAGGAAGTCCTGACAAAAGTGGATTTTAACGTGGAGGGATTTAAGAAGGATTCCCTGTATGTAACGCCGGTAGGTATCTGTATTAATTATTACACGCAGAAGAATAATTTTATATTTGTGCAGGTAAACGGCGAGCGGATCAAACTGTATGACAATAACAGGCTTACGGTGATCGACGCGCTGTTACAGGCGGGATATCCCAACGACCTGTTATTCCCGAGAAGGGGAAAAGAGCGCAATTATACCGTAAACGGAAAGACGCGTCTCCAGCGGGGAACGGCAGGCGAAGCGGCGGTCATTAAAGTAAACGGCAAGGAAACCAATATGAACGCGGCGATTGAGCAGAACGACAAGATCGAGGTGACCGAGTCCACGATCGGAAAAGACGGTTACATTACCATCGGTCAGTTAGATGAATTTAAGTCGGTGGTCAATTTCGTGGTAAACGGAAAGAATGTTTCCTGTCCGAAATTCGCGTATGTGAACGGCAGTTTACAGTCGGAATATTATGAGATACAGGAAAATGATTCGATCTTAATGGAAAATTTCTATACGGTACAGCAGTTGTTTGAGTTCCTGGATATCGATATCACGGAGCTTGAGGTTTATGTCAATAACGTGCCGGCGGATCTGGATACAAAGGTTTATGAGAATTTTATCGTGGAAACGAGAGCGTGGTTTTCGGATCTGAGGGAGGAAAACGCAGAACAGACGGTATCCGGACAGGAAGAAGCGGTTACGGAGACGAAAGCGGACGGACAGACGGAGGAAACCGAAGAAGCGCAGCCGGCGAAACCGATCCTTTCTATGAATGTTACGGTGAACGGCACGCCGGTAATCCTTTCGGGAAAGGCGGAATATCAGGTGGTGGACGTATTTTTATTCTATGAGTTTGACCTGAGTACGCCAAAAGGTTCCGCGGTCGTGACAAAAGTCAACGGGGAAAAGGTGGAGTACGGCTCGCCTGTCCATGAGGGAGATCAGATAGAAATATACTGGGAGCAATAAAATGAGAATGATGAGTATTGCCAGCGGAAGCAGCGGCAACTGTATTTACATAGGTTCCGACCATACCCATATTTTGATCGACGACGGGATCAGCAGGAAAAGAGTCGTGGAGGGATTAAACGGGATCGGACTGGATCTTTCGGATATTTCGGCTATATTTGTAACCCATGAACACTCCGACCACATTGCGGGTCTGGGCGTTCTTTTGCGCAAAAATCCGATTCCGGTATACGCGTCCCGCGGAACGATCGAGGGACTGAAAAGTTATGATAAGTTAAAAGATATCGATACTTCATTATTTCATGAGACGGAGGTGGATTCGGATACGCGGATTGACGATCTGACGGTACATTCCATGCATGTTTATCATGACGCGAGGGAACCGTTTGCCTACAAAGTCAATCACGGCGGTAAAAATATGGGCGTTATCACGGATTTAGGACATTATGATGATTATATCATTGATAACCTGCAGGGATTGAACGCCGTCCTGGTGGAATCCAATCACGATATCCGAATGCTTGAGGCGGGCAGTTATCCGTATTATCTGAAAAGAAGGATCCTCGGCGAGAGCGGGCATTTATCCAACGAGGCTTCGGGAAGGCTTTTGAACAGCCTTTTGAACGACAATATGGAGCATGTTTTTCTCGGACATTTAAGCCATGAAAATAATTATGCCGAGCTTGCCTATGAGACGGTGCGCATGGAAATCAATCTGGGAGAAAATGAGTATAAAGCGGATGATTTTAACATACAGGTGGCAGGACGGGAAAAACCGTCTGATTTGATAGAGATCTGATTAAGGCGACGGAGGATTTTTTATGAAAAAGACAATTATTACCGTAGTGGGTAAGGATACGGTGGGGATCATAGCGAAAGTCTGTACCTATCTGGCGGAAAACGGAGTAAATATCTTAGATATTTCCCAGACGATCGTACAGGAATATTTCAATATGATGATGATCGTGGATATGAATAAGGCGCAGAAGCCGTTTGACGTGGTTTCGTCGGAGCTGGCGGAACTGGGTGAGAAGATCGGCGTTATCATCAAGTGCCAGCATGAAGACATTTTTGACATGATGCATAGAATTTGATCCGGAGGACGATGATGATTAATTTATTTGAAGTGGTTGAAACCAACAAAATGATCGAGCAGGAAAATCTGGACGTCCGGACGATTACCATGGGAATCAATCTGTTGGACTGCGCCGATTCGGATCTGGAAGTTACCAGAAAGAAAATCTATGACAAGATCTTATCCTATGCGAAAGATCTGGTCCGTACCGGAGAGGAAATTTCCAAAGAGTTTGGCATTCCTATCGTAAATAAAAGGATTTCGATCACGCCGATCGCCCTTGTGGGCGGTTCCTGCTGTAAAAGCAGCGATGATTATGTAGAGATCGCGAAGACGCTGGATCAGGCGGCTAAGGACGTGGGAGTGAATTTTCTCGGAGGATATTCCGCCATTGTCTCAAAGGGAATGACAAGAAGCGACGAACTTCTGATCCGCTCAATCCCGAAGGCGTTGGCGCAGACGGAAAGAATATGCAGTTCCGTTAATGTGGGTTCCACAAAGACGGGCATTAATATGGACGCGGTAAAACTTCTTGGCGAAATCATCAAAGAGACGGCGGAATACACGAAGGAAAACGATTCGCTGGGCTGCGCCAAACTTGTGGTACTTTGTAACGCGCCGGACGATAATCCGTTTATGGCGGGCGCTTTTCACGGCGTTTCCGAGGAGGACGCGATCATCAATGTGGGCGTCAGCGGTCCGGGCGTTGTAAAATATGCTCTGGAACAGGTTCGGGGCGAGGATTTTGAAGTGTTGTGCGAAACCATAAAGAAGAC
>JAMPBI010000062.1 GCA_023666775.1 Alistipes sp.
ACTAAATCCGGTTTGTTTGTGATAATGCGTAACACAAATTCAGCCAGCGGAATATTATCTTTGAAAAGACAACGCATGAAATCATCGTCAATTGGACGTAGATTGCGTAGTCGTTGTAAATCTTCCTGATGATGTCGTTCCGTAACTGTCAAATTTCCACCTGCTTCCCCGATGTTTTTATATCTCAATACTATCATAAACACCTTGAACTTTCAAGGGATCACAGTCTTTTTCCGCTTTTTTGAATGGAAACAGTTAATCGCCGTTAATTTAAAATATTAACCGCCGTCCGCCGCTTTTTGAACACAACAAACATAAAAAAGCAGTATACGGTCCCCATGACGCTTCCGCAAAGGAGCAGGAACAGGATAGGAATATCCGCCAGGACGCTTTCGGAAAAAATATGGTTAAAGTACAAAGCAACGCCTGCCGAGACAGCCAGAGAAAATACCGGTTTTACCACAAACTGAAAAACGTCAAACGATGCGGAATACAGATTATTTAAAAACGCGGCGCTCAACAAAGCAAGCAGGATTTCGCTTATCAGAAACGCAATAAGGAAACCGGTGATACCCATTCTCGGAATTAGGAGTACGATTAGCAAAATTTTTAATAAGTGGCAGGAAACGTCCAGAAATAATGTCTGCTTCGTTTTCCCCAGACCGTTTAAAATACTGGCAAGCGTCGTGCTTATGTAAAGAAACGGACAGATCCACGCGAAGGCGGTCACATAGATACCAACTTCCGGCACGCCGAAAAGGAGGGTCCCTGCCTGATTTCCCCAGATCAGGAAAGCGCCGAGGCAGAAAATGCCGATAAGCATACTGTATTCATACGCCGTGGAGATCGTTTTGCGCACCGACGCGGCGTGCCGGTCTGAGTTGGCACCGGATACGGCAGGAAGCAGCATGGCGGAAAAGGAATTGATCAGCGTGGACGGCAGCATGATCAGCGGGAATGCCATGCCGGATAAAATACCGTAGGTACTCAGACTTTCGCTGACGCTTGCTCCGTTCTGCCGGAGCATTGCCGGAACGAGAACGGCTTCCATACTGTGTATCAGACTTAAAATGACGCGGTTTAAAGACAGCGGAACAGCCATATGGAGCATTTTTCCCGTTAAGTCCAGAGGATTTTTGATATGAAAATCGTTTGCGGTCAGCGAACAGACGGTCAGCGAAAAGAGACAGGACGCCGCCTCGCCGCAGAGAAGACCCGCCATACCCGTCGCGGCGCTGACGGTCAGTCCCTGGCTTTCGCGGATCGTGAAAATCAACAAAACGCTGCCTACGCGGACAACCTGCTCTAAAAGCTGCGCGATAGCAGGAACGGCGGCATTGCTTTTTCCCATGTAATAGCTTGCGACGCTGCCGTGGATCACGGCGAGCGGAATGGAAAGGGCTAAAATACGGATCAGCAGGGTGCAGCGTTCATCGTTAAAAATGTAAACGGCGATCGGACCGGACGCGAAAAAGAGTATGGAGGCGCTTGCCGCCGCGAGGATCAGCGAAAGACACATTCCTACGATCAGGGAGTCTTTGGAGCGCTTCTTTTCACCCGATGAGAGAAAAGCCGCCGTGTAGCGGGAAATGGCAATCGATATACCGCTTGAGGAAATGGCGAGGCATATGGAACTTAAAGGAAAAACCATCTGGTAAAGTCCCAGTCCTTCCGCTCCTATGGCATTTGTAAGAAAAATACGATAATAAAACCCGAGCAGACGGGTGACGATGCCGGCACAGGTGAGGATCAGCGTTCCTTTCAGGATAGTATTTGTTTTCATGCTTTTTTGCCCTGTGAGATTTCTTATTATCATTATATGGCCGTTCTGCATAATATATTAATGGAATTAAAGACACTGTGGACGGTGAAAAAATATGATTTATTTGGATAATGCGGCGACGACTCAGGTAAAGCCGGAAGTGGCAAAAGCCATGCTGCCGTATTTTCATGAAAAATATGGAAATCCCTCCAGTCTCTATGAGATCGGAGCAGAAAATAAAGAAGCCATTAACAAAGCCCGCGGGGAGCTTGCGCAGACCATCGGCGCGAAAGACAGCGAAATATATTTCACTTCGGGAGGAACCGAATCCGATAACTGGGCGCTGCGGAGCACGGCGGAAAACTACGGGGATAAAGGAAAACACATCATTACCAGTACCATCGAACACCATGCCGTAACACATACCTGTGAATATTTAGAAAAAAAAGGTTACGAAATAACCTATGTAAATGTAGACGATTGTGGTATAATCAAAATGAATGAGTTAAAAAACGCGATCCGCAGGGATACCATTCTGATATCCGTGATGTTCGCGAATAACGAGGTAGGAACGATCGAGCCGGTGGAAGAGATCGCAAGGATTGCGAAACAGGCGGACGTTCTGTTCCACACCGACGCGGTGCAGGCATACTGTCACATTCCCATTGACGTAAAGAAGCTGGGGGTGGATATGCTCAGCGCCAGCGCGCATAAATTTGGCGGACCGAAAGGAGTAGGATTTCTTTATGTGAGAGAAGGAATACGCCTTTCGCCGATGATGTTTGGCGGGGCGCAGGAACGTAAAATGCGCGCGGGAACCGAGAATGTACCGGGTATCGTCGGAATGGCGGAAGCGGCAAAGCTCTCCCACGGATATCTTGCCGCGAATATGGAGAAAGAGCGGCGCATGAGAGATTATCTGGTAAATCGTGTTATGCGTGAAATCCCTTTTGTGCGCTTCAACGGTTCCAAAACAAGCAGGCTTCCCGGTAACGCGAGCTTCAGTTTCGGTTATGTGGACGGTCAGACGCTGGTCGTCATGCTGGATATGGAAGGCGTGTGCGCTTCAAGCGGTTCGGCGTGTTCCTCATCTTCCCACGCGCCGTCCCATGTGCTGACGGCTATGGGAATACCGGAAAGTACGGCGCTTGCGACACTGCGGCTTACGGTCAGCGCCGATACGACAAGAGACGAGGTAGACAAAACGGTAAACGCAATAAAGAAGATCGTGGCGCAGTTACGCAGTAAATCCGCGGATTATCAGAGGGCGGTCCGAAGAAATTATTGGAGATAATATGTCAGCAAAAAAAGTAGTGGTAGGCATGTCGGGAGGCGTGGATTCTTCCGTGGCTGCCTATCTGTTAAAACAACAGGGATATGAGGTTATTGGTGTGACCATGCAGATCTGGCAGGAGGACGTGGAGCAGGACGGCGGGCAGGGGTGCTGCGGAAACCGTGCCGCGGACGACGCGGGACGTGTTGCCGGCAGTATCGGTATTCCCCATTATGTCATGAATTTCAAGGAAGAATTTCGGAAATATGTGATCGACTATTTCCTGAGGGAATATGCCTGCGGGCGCACGCCAAACCCTTGTATCGCGTGCAACCGTTATGTGAAATGGGAAGCGCTGTTAAACAGAAGCCTTGAGATCGGGGCGGATTACATTGCCACAGGGCATTACGCAAGAGTGGAAAGACTGCCAAACGGCAGATTTACCGTCCGAAATTCCGTTACGGCAAAAAAAGACCAGACTTACGCGCTTTATAATCTTACCCAGGAACAGCTTTCGAGGACGTTGTTTCCGGCGGGGGATTACACGAAAGAAGAAATCCGCCGTATGGCGAAAGAAGCGGGACTTTTGGTGGCGGATAAGCCGGACAGTCAGGATATCTGCTTTGTGCCGGATAACGATTATGCCGGATTTGTTGAAAAAAACGGCGTGTCTGCGGAAAAGGGAAATTTTGTGGATACGTCGGGAACGGTGCTGGGTACGCATAAAGGGATTTATCATTATACGATAGGACAGAGAAAAGGATTAAACTTATCGCTCGGATATCCCGTTTTTGTGAAAGAAATACGCAAAGACACCAACGAAGTGGTGCTTTCCGGCGATGAGGAATTATTTACGGACAGGCTTGTGGCGGAGCATATGAACTATATGTCGGTGGAGGATATAAACGGGGACTTGCGCGTTTGGGCAAAAATCCGTTATAATCATAAAGGAGCATGGGCGACCGTAAGGAAGATTTCAGACGACCGGATCGAGTGCGTGTTTGACGAGCCCGTGCGCGCGGTGACCCCGGGACAGGCCGTCGTATTTTACGACGGGGATCATGTCATGGGCGGCGCGACAATTATAAAGTAGAGGAGATTATGTTTATGTGGTACGAAGAGGCAGTATTTTATCAGATCTATCCGTTGGGATTTACCGGCGCGCCGGCAGAAAATGACGGTGTGACCGTTTCGAGGATTTTAAAGGTGATCGACTGGATCCCTCATATGAAGAAACTGGGGATCGACGCGATTTATTTTTCACCGATATTTGAAAGCGACGCCCACGGCTACGATACAAGGGATTATGGTAAGATCGACTGCCGGCTCGGAACAAACGAAGATTTTAAAAATGTGGTGAAGGCATGTCACGAACAGGGGATCCGCGTTGTGATCGACGGCGTGTTTAACCATGTGGGAAGAGGATTTTTCGGTTTTCAGGACGTTTTGAGAAATCGGGAAAATTCCCGTTATCGGGACTGGTTCCATATTAATTTCGGCGGAAACAACGGTTATAACGACGGATTGTGGTATGAGGGCTGGGAAGGCTATTTTAATCTGGTAAAGCTCAATCTGCGCAATCCGGAGGTGGTGAATTATCTTCATGACCGGATCCGTGGCTGGGTATCGGAATTTGATATCGACGGTCTGCGCCTTGACGTCGCGTACTGTCTCGACAATGATTTTATACACAGCCTCAGGGAACTCGCCAATACCGTGAAACCGGAGTTTTTCCTTCTGGGAGAAATGCTTCACGGGGATTATAACATGAAAATGAACGACGGCATGCTTCACAGCGTGACCAATTATGAATGTTACAAGGGACTGTATTCCAGCTTTAATTCCATGAATATGTTTGAGATCGCCCACAGCATTAACCGGCAGTTCGGGAAGGAAAACTGGTGTCTGTACCGGGGAAAGCACCTGCTTAATTTTGTGGACAACCATGACGTGAACCGTATCGCGAGTACGCTGACGAACGAAAAGCATCTTCCGCTGATTTACGGGCTGATGATGTCCATGCCGGGTATTCCGTGCGTTTACTACGGCAGTGAGTGGGGCGTGAAAGGTATCAAGGAAAACGGCAGCGACGCGGGGATCCGTCAGTGCTATGAGACGTTTGAATTTAATGAGCTGACGGAAACGATCGCGAAGATGGCAAAGGCGCACAGGGAAAGTAAGGCGCTGTGCTATGGCAATTACGAAATGCTGGTTCTGACAAATAAACAGTACATATTCCAGAGAGCGGTGGAGGGCGAGCGGGTCATTGTCGCCATCAACGCGGAGGAAAATCCGTATACCGCGCATTTTAACGCCGGCTGCGGCATGGCGGAGGATCTGCTTACCGGGGAAAGCCATGATTTCGGCGGAGGAAGCGAACTGGCGCCGTATTCGGTAAGTTTTTGGAAGTGCGAGAGGTAGGGGCGGTATAAAAGATAAGGAGGCTGGGACTAGATGAAAGTTGTGATTCTGGCGGGCGGTTACGGTACGCGTATCAGCGAGGAAAGTCATTTGAAACCGAAGCCGATGATTGAAATAGGGGATAAACCTATTTTATGGCATATTATGAAAGAATATTCCCATTATGGTTTTAATGAGTTTGTTATCTGCTGCGGATATAAACAGCATGTGATCAAGGAGTGGTTTGCCAATTATTATCTGTATAATTCGGACGTAACCTTTGATTTTGCGAATGATAACGCCATGGAAATCCATAATAATGTGTCGGAGCCGTGGAAGGTTACTTTGGTGGATACGGGATTGGATACCATGACCGGAGGCAGGATCAAACGGATCCAGAAGTATGTCGGTAACGAGACGTTTATGCTGACATATGGCGACGGCGTTTCCGATATCAATATCGCAAAGCTGCTGGAATTTCATAAGAGCCATGGAAAGGCGGCGACGATAACGGCAATAACAACGGCGCAGCGTTTCGGTGTGATCAAAATCCAAGACGACGGCAGGATAACGTCTTTCCGTGAAAAAAATGTTGATGACGGAAGTTACGTCAATGCAGGTTATATGGTTATGGAACCGGAGGTATTTCAGTATATTGATGGAGATACGACGGTATTTGAAAAAGAACCTCTTGAAAAACTGATATCGCTCGGCGAGCTAATGGCATATTGCCATAACGGTTATTGGCAGTATATGGATACCAAGAGAGATCATGAACAGCTTGAGACACTTTGGAAATCAGGAAAAGCACCTTGGAAGGTGTGGTAAGGCAGGAAAAAGATGGGACAGTTTGATAATAAGAGTGAGGAACAGGCAAGGCAGGAAATCCTTGGACTGGTTAAGGAATACGCGGAAAAATTTCATAGCGGAAAGAAATACAGGGAAGGCGACCGGATCCCTTATGCCTCCCGGGTCTATGACAGCGCTGAAATGGTCAATCTTGTGGATAGCGCGCTGGAATTTTGGCTGACTGCGGGAAGATATACGGATTTATTCGAGAAAAATTTTGCCGGATATCTTGGTATTCGATATTGTTCGCTTGTAAATTCGGGATCCTCGGCAAACCTGCTTGCTTTTATGGCGTTGACTTCGCCTCTTCTGGGAGACAGAAGAATCAAGCGCGGCGATGAAGTGATAACCGTGGCGGCGGGATTTCCCACCACGGTAAATCCGATCATTCAGTATGGGGCGGTACCGGTATTTGTCGATGTGACGATTCCGCAGTACAACATTGACACCGCGCGTTTGGAGGAAGCGTTATCCGGGAAAACGAAAGCGGTTATGATTGCTCATACGCTTGGAAATCCGTTTGATTTGAAATCGGTGAAGGAATTTTGTGACAGGCATGGGTTATGGCTGGTGGAAGATAACTGCGACGCGCTTGGTTCCGTCTATACACTGGACGGAGAAAGAAAGCTTACGGGAACCATAGGTGATATAGGAACTTCAAGTTTTTATCCGCCTCATCATATGACTATGGGCGAGGGCGGCGCCGTTTATACGGATAATCCCGTACTGCATAAGGCAATCCGTTCTTTCCGTGACTGGGGAAGGGATTGCATATGTCCGTCGGGAAAAGACAATCTGTGCGGACACCGGTTTGACGGACAGTTCGGAGAGCTGCCGCAGGGATATGACCATAAATATGTTTACTCCCATTTCGGATATAATTTAAAGGCAACGGACATGCAGGCAGCGGTAGGCTGTGCCCAGCTTGAGAAGTTTCCGGGGTTCGTGGAACGAAGAAAGCATAATTTTAAACGGTTGAGGGAAGCACTGGAGGAAGTTTCCGATTATCTGATCCTCCCGGCTGCCTGTGAAAACGCGGATCCAAGCTGGTTTGGTTTTCTCATAACCTGTAGGGAAGGTGTTGACAGAAAACAGGCGGTCTCTTATATTGAAGGAAAAGGTGTACAGACCAGAATGTTGTTTGCCGGTAATCTTATAAAGCACCCTTGCTTTGACGAAATGAGAAAAAACGGTATGGGATATCGCGTGGTGGGTGATCTGACCAACACGGACAGGATCATGCGGGATTCTTTCTGGGTGGGCGTTTATCCGGGAATGACCGATGAAATGACAGACTATATGGCGAAAGTAATAAAAGAGGCAGTATGGAAGAATTAATGAGTTTTTATAAGGGAAAAAAAGTTTTAATAACGGGGCATACAGGATTTAAAGGAAGCTGGCTGTCCGCCGTTCTTCTGAAAGCGGGAGCCGTCGTGACGGGATATAGTTTACAGCCACCCACCACGCCCAGTCTGTTTGAACTTGCGTCGCTGGAAAAAGATATGGACAGCGTAACGGGAGATATCCGGGACTATGAGAAGTTAAAAAGAACATTTGACAGCGCCGCGCCGGAGTTTGTGTTTCATCTGGCGGCGCAGCCCCTTGTACGGGAAAGTTATAGAAATCCCAAGGACACTTATGAAGTCAATGTGATGGGAACGGTGAATGTGTTGGAATGTGTCCGTAACAGCGAATGTGTAAAGAGCGTCGTTAATGTAACAACGGATAAGGTTTATGAAAACAACGAAACGGGAAACGCGTTTTCGGAAAATGTGCGGATCAACGGCTATGATCCTTATTCCAACAGTAAAAGCTGTTCGGAACTGGTGACAGGCTGTTATATCCGAAGTTTTCTCACGGAGAAGAATATTGCCGTTTCTACGGTGAGAGCGGGAAATGTTATTGGCGGCGGAGATTTTTCCCGGGACCGGATCATTCCCGACTGTATTCGGGCAGTGACGGATAAAAAGGCAATCGGTGTGAGAAATCCGGATTCCGTGCGTCCTTATCAGCATGTTTTAGAACCGCTTTTTGTATATCTGATGATCGCGAGAAAGCAGTATGAAGATCAGGGATTGGCGGGAAGTTATAATGTGGGACCCGACGAGACGGACTGCGTTGCAACGAAAGAACTGGTTTCCTGCTTTTGTGAAATGTGGGGCGACGCGGAGTGGATCAATCAGGCAGAGAAAAACGCTCCTCATGAAGCCGGTTTTCTGAGACTTGACTGTACGAAACTGAAAGAAACGTTTCACTGGAAACCGAAGTGGGATATCTGGGAAGCAATTAACAAGACGTGTGAGTTTAGTAAAGTATGGCTGAACGGCGGTAATGTGAGAACGGAAATGGATAGGGAGATAGAAGAGTTTCTGGAGAGTTGAGATAGGGAGAACATGGAAATGAAATGCTTAGTATGTGGAAGTGAAAAAATTATATGCAGGGAAACCAGAATATCCAAGTTTCTGATAGCAAGAGCTTTGGATAAGAATGTTCCGCCTGAGGAGACAAATGTAAACTTGTGTCATTGCGAAACGTGTTCTTTTTCCTTTTATGACAGGCGGCTTACCGATGAAGAAGAACAAAGGCTATATATAAATTATCGCACAAGCGAATATCAGAAGCAACGGGAACAGTATGACTGCTGGTATACCGCTAAAGTTAATGACGCTTTAAATAATGACGAAATGGCGTTGGAAGAACAAAGGCGTGTTATCAGTAAGATGATCCATGATAATATTGATCAGACAATTAATAACGGTCTGGATTATGGTGGAAACAGAGGGGATACTTTTGGTAAGGATATGAATATAAGAAATAAATATGTTTACGATATATCGGATGTAGATGTTATTGACGGCGTGAATAAGATATCTTCCTATGAAGATTTGAAAAAAATTACATTTGATTTCATAATGTGTAATATGGTTCTTGAACATATTGCCTCTCCCGTAGCATTTGCCAAGGATCTATATGATATTGGAACAAAGGGTACATATTATTATTTTGAAGTGCCGAGTGAGAACCCCTTTCAAAAAAATAAATTTTCTATCAAAAAAAACTTAAAACTTTTGTTAAATCCTAATTTTAACAAGGTAAAACTGGTAAAGCATTATTTTAATATCAGAAAAGAACCGTATATGCCCATGCACGAACATGTAAATTTTTATACGCCAAAATCCATTCGCACATTAATGGAAAATACCGGATTTGAAGTGATTAGCGTTGAAGAAAATTATGAAAAATCCGTTTTGGGAGGTACGCTTGTTTTATCTGCGCTATGCAGAAAATATTAGTGTCGGGAGGAAATAATGGGATCAGAAATTAAATTATTGGATTGCACATTGAGAGAC
>JAMPBI010000063.1 GCA_023666775.1 Alistipes sp.
ATTGAAAATATTTCCCTACAGACAAGTCTTCTGGCGTTGAACGCTTCAATCGAGGCGGCGAGAGCGGGAGAAGCCGGAAAAGGTTTTGCCGTTGTGGCGGGCGAGATCCGCGGACTGGCGGATAAGACGCAGGCATTGACGAAGAGTATGGGAGAATTTGTTGACGATATCAAAGACGCGTCGGAAAAAAGTGTGGGAAGCGCCAAGGATACCATTGGTATTCTGGGTAATATGACGGAGAGGATTGAAAATGTCTGGGTATTGAATAACGAAAATCAGGAACATGTTTCCAAAGTGAACGAAACGATCAGTTCCATTGCGGCTGTCAGCGAGGAAATCAGCAGCTCCATGACAGAGATGGAAAATCAGTTAAGAGACAGTACGGAATTTATGAATAATGTCAGTACCGACCTGATAAAAGCTGTAAAACCGGTTGTCGATATTGAGAAAAACCTGGACGACGCCGTAAAACAGATGGGAGGCATGACGGACGACGCGTTCTACCACCTAAAAAACGAGGAATTTGCGAAATATGTGAGCAACGCGATCACGGCACACCAATCATGGCTTAAAAATCTGGGCGAGATGGTAAACGAGCAGATGATTTTACCGTTGCAGCTTGACGGTACGAAATGTGGTTTCGGTCATTTCTATTATTCCCTGACGCCGGATATACCGGATATACTGCCAATCTGGCAGGGATTGGGAGCAAAACATAAAAGGTTCCATCAGTATGGTTCGGACGTTATGGACGCCATTCGCGACGAAGAATATTTCAGGGCGGAGCAGATTTATAATGAAGCCCAAAATTATTCCAAAGAGCTGATTTCCGATATGGAAAAAATGTTACAGATTGTAAAGGATTAATGTGAGGAAATGGATAAGATACTAATCGGGATTTTTGTATTCGCCGTTGGCGCGGTGCTGTTTTCCTTTTTAAATGTGGTAATAGAAAAACTTTCCAAAAACACCAGACCGAGGTATCTTCTGGTGGAGTTTCTGGGCGGCGCCGCGGCGGTTGTTTTAAACCGGTACTACGGGTTTAACCTTCAGGCATTAACCGTGTTTTTGTTTCTGGGCGTTCTGACGGTGATCACATTTATTGATATGGATACGCAGGAGATCCCGCCGGTTTTAAATGTCTGTATTTTTCTCATTGGCGTGATGTCGATATGGACGGTCGGCGGCGTAAGCATGACGGACAGAGTGATCGGTATGCTTGCGGTCAGCGCTCCCCTTTGTGTGTTCGCGTGGTTCGGGGGATTTGGCGGAGGCGACGTAAAGCTGATGTTCGCGGCGGGATTTCTGCTTGGCTGGAAAGCGACGGTGGCAGCCTTTTTTATTGGCGTGATCGTCGGCGGCGCGTATGGAATTTATCTGCTGATCAAAAGGTTAAAAGGAATGAAAGATGAGGTCGCGTTTGGACCGTTTTTGTGTCTCGGCTTAGCGATTGCCGTGTTTTTCGGCGAAGAGATCATGGAGGCGTACATTTCGCTTCTGGGTTTTTAGGCGGTTGTTGTATTTTTGTTTGGTTTTGTATATAATAATACTTGTATTGCATCCGAAATTTTCATGTGGGTCCTGACATGAAAAAATATGGCGGAGCGACAACAAGGAGGATAACAATGAATACAAACAAAAAGATGTTTGAAATGGTGCTTACTGCACTCTTTGTGGCAATTATTGTCATTATGGCGTTCACGCCGTTAGGTTACATACCGCTGGTCGTGATCAACGCAACGATCATTCATATCCCGGTTATTCTGGGTTCTTTGTTCTGCGGACCAAAGAGAGGCGCTTTTCTTGGTTTCGTGTTTGGTTTCACAAGTTTTATCAAAAATACGTTTATGCCTTCGTCATTGTCGGCATTTGTATTTTCGCCGGTACTTGCGATGGACGTCGCAGGTTTATCCGGTGTTTTCAAGAGTATTTTTATCTGCTTTATCCCGAGAATATTAGTAGGCGTTGTGCCGTATTTTGTTTATGTTCTTGTAAGAAAAGCGCTTGAAACGGAACGGAAGAAAGTCTGGGGGACCGTATTAAACGTGGTTATCTGCCTGTTTTTATATGCGGGTATTTACGCGTTTCTGGGGAAAATAATATCGATAGAAGGCGTGGTCAGGATCGTGGCGGCATTGCTTATTTCCGTAGTGGTTTTCGTGTTGATCGAGTTCGCTTTTTTAAAGAAAAACGCGCAGATGATACCCTTTGTATATGCGGCGATTTCCGGCGCGCTGGTCAATACGCTTTTGGTTATGGGCGGAATATTTGTACTATATAAGGACGCTTACGCAACGGCGCTTTCGATTGAAGCCGGCGCGGTGCTTGGAGTGATCGGGGGCGTTATCAGTTTTAACGGCGTGATCGAGGCGATTGTGGGCGCGGTTATCGTTTATGCCGTGGGGCTGGTTTTAATGAAAATAAGTCCGATCGGAGCGCGGGCGGAATAATAAACAGATCTGGAGGAATAGAAGATGATCCTTGCAATTGATATGGGAAATTCCAATATCGTCATCGGCTGCATTGACGATGAAAAAACATATTTTGTGGAACGACTGTCAACGGATAAAAGAAAAACCGCCTTGGAATATGCCATGGGATTTAAGACGGTGTTGGAGCTGTATTCCATTGATATAGCGCAGCTTGAGGGAGCGATCATTTCATCGGTTGTCCCGCCGCTTTTAACGGTCGTGTGCGAGGCGGTGGCAAAAATTACGGGAAAGCAGCCGCAGGTTGTGGGACCGGGACTGAAAACGGGACTGAATATCCGCATGGATAATCCCAAAACGGTGGGCAGCGATTTAATTGTGGACGCGGTTGCGGGAATTAAGGAATATGGCGCGCCGCTGATCGTGATCGATATGGGAACGGCGACGACGCTTTCAGTTGTGGATAAGGACGGCAGCTATGTCGGCGGCGCGATCATGCCGGGCGTGAGATTATCAATGGAGGCGCTCGCTTCCAACGCGGCGCAGCTTTACCGCGTCAGCCTTGAGGCACCGGGGAAAGCCGTGGGGAAAAATACCATCGACTGTATGAAAAGCGGACTTCTTTTGGGAACAGCATGTTCTATCGACGGTATGATCGACCGTATGGAAGAGGAACTGGGATATAAAACAACGATTGTGGCGACGGGCGGTCTTGCCAAAGTGGTAATACCGCTTTGCAGACATGAGATTATAGTAGAAGACGATCTGTTATTAAAAGGATTAAAATTAATCTATGATAAAAACCATGAAGAGTAAAGGAAAGGGGTGATTGCAATGCTTTGTGGTAAAAATGTTGTTCTTGCCGTAACGGGAAGTATCGCGGCATATAAGATCGCGGGTCTTGCGAGCATGTTAAAGAAACTCGACGCCAACATCACGGTTCTGATGACAAAAAACGCGACGAATTTTATCAATCCCATCACGTTTGAAACGTTGACGGGAAATAAGTGTCTGATCGATACTTTTGACCGTAATTTTCAATATAGCGTGGAACATGTGGCGCTGGCAAAGCAGGCGGACGTGGTTATGATCGCGCCGGCGTCGGCAAATGTGATCGGAAAAATCGCGAATGGCATTGCGGACGATATGCTGACGACCACGATTATGGCGTGCAACTGTAAAAAGATCGTCGCTCCGGCAATGAATACGCAGATGTACCGAAATCCCATCGTTCAGGATAATCTGGAAAAATTAAAGCGTTTCGGTTACGAGGTTATCACGCCGGCAACGGGATTTCTTGCCTGCGGCGACGTGGGCGTGGGAAAAATGTCGTCGGAAAACGAACTGCTGCAATATATTTTGCGGGAATGCGCCTGCGAGAAGGACATGGAAGGAATGAACGTGCTGGTGACGGCGGGACCTACCATGGAGAAGATCGATCCGGTGCGTTTTATCAGCAATCACTCTTCCGGAAAGATGGGGTACGCCCTTGCGAGAAACTGTATGCTGCGCGGGGCGAATGTAACGCTTGTTACGGGAAAGACCAGTCTGGAACCACCGATGTTTGTGAAGGTCATTCCCGTGGTTTCCGCCGAGGATATGTACGAGGCGGTAACGGATTGTTACGACGAACAGGATATTGTGATTAAAGCCGCCGCGGTTGCGGATTACCGCCCGAAAAATCCGGGTGAGGAAAAAGTAAAGAAAAAAGACGGAGAGTTATTTGTTGAACTGGAACGTACCACGGATATTTTAAAAACGCTGGGCGAGAGAAAAGACAAACAGTTTTTGTGCGGATTTTCCATGGAAACGGAAAATATGCTGGAAAATTCCAAGGAAAAGCTGCGCAAGAAAAATCTGGATATGATCGTCGCGAATAATTTAAAGACGAAAGGCGCCGGTTTCGGAACGGATACGAATATCGTAACGATTTTGACGGAGCAGGAAACAAAGGAACTTGAGATTATGTCGAAAGATGAAGTCGCGAGTATTATCGTGGATAATATTCTGGAAAAATTAAAGAAAAAGATGGAATAATTAATTTGATTTTAATCTTTCCTGCCTTTTAGATTAATTTGGAAATAGTAAGATATCCTCATCAAATCAATTATGGAGGACAAAATTATGGAACATTTGGAAATGGTAGAAAAATTAAAAGAAAAGACAGGCGTATCTTATGAGGACGCGAAAGCGGCGCTCACGGCGTGCGACTGGGATATGCTGGACGCGATCGTTTATCTGGAAAAACTTGGTAAGATCAAAGAAACGGCGGCGTCCTATTCCACGAAGTATGAACAGACGGAACATTTTGAGAAGGCGGCGAAAGCGCACTCCCAGAAATCCACATTTTCCGACGTTATTAATCGTTTTTTTGGCTGGTGCGGAGCAATGATCAAGAAAGGCAACGAGAACTTCTTTAATATCGAGAAAGAAGGAAATCAGTTTGTCACCATGCCGGTTACGATACTTGTGATCGTTGTGGTTCTGGCGTTCTGGGTAGTGGTTCCCCTTCTTGTCGTAGGACTGTTTTTAGGATTTAAGTATTCTTTTTCCGGTCCGGTCGCGAAAGGTATCGATCTGAATAATGTGATGGATAAGGCGTCGGAAGCGGCGGAGAGTATTAAGAAGGATTTTGAGAAAAAGGACAACGAGTAATATGAAAATATTAGTAGTCGAAGATGAAGAGAAAATCGCAAGGTTCATTGAACTGGAGCTGGTTCACGAAGGGTATGAGGTAACAAAAACGGTCAGCGGAAGAGAAGGTCTTTCGCTGGCTGAAACCGGCGGCTTTGATCTGATGGTGTTAGACGTCATGCTCCCGGAATTAAACGGTCTGGAAGTTTTAAGAAGGCTTCGCAAAACGTCGGAAATGCCTGTGATCATGCTGACGGCGAGGGACGCGGTTATGGATAAAGTGTCGGGACTTGACGCGGGAGCCGACGATTATATCACGAAACCTTTTGCCATTGAAGAACTGCTGGCAAGGATCCGCGTTGCCTTGAAAAAGCATGGCGCGGCGCAGAATACCGGGCAGAAGAAACCTTCGGCGTCACCGGACATATTGACCTACGAAAATCTTTCCGTGGATCTTTCAAAGCGGATCGTTTCCTACAATGGAGAAACCATCACGCTTACATTTCGTGAATTTGAACTTCTTCGGGAACTGCTTGAAAATAAGAATATTGTTTTGTCCAGAGATACGCTTCTCCACAAAGTCTGCGGTTATGATTATGTGGGTGAAACGAATGTGATCGACGTGTACGTCCGGTATCTGAGGACAAAGATCGACGATCGGTTCGGTATTAAAATGATACAGACGGTGCGATGTGTCGGGTATGTAATAAGGGAATGATTTTATGAATAAAAATACTTCGTCCATTGCCAGAAGATTGAACTGGTCATGGACATGGAAACGTTTTTTTGATTATCTGTTCTGGGACGCGGTAATGGTTATACTGCTGTATCTTGGCTGGGTCTATGTGTCGGAAAAGTATCATCTCGTTTCTTTGGATTATGTAGAGGAGGCTGCCGTTTTAACGAACGCGGCGTTCGGGGTTCTCGGACTTCAGCTTTTTGACGTGGTGTGGCATCTTATTTTCGGCGTGGTGGGAATACGCCGTAAGTTAAAACCCCTCGACGACGTGGCGATACGCGCCGAGGAGTTGAGTAAGATCGCGTTTGACGAGAGCAAATATATCAATCTGGAGAGCGCCATTGAAAATCTGAACCCGGAAGCGCAGGAGGCTATGGTCCACACCGGGAATAAGGATCTGGAAGGCGTGGAGATTGCCATTAACAATCTGCTTTCCAGAATGAGGGACTCTTACCGTCAGCAGTCGCGGTTTGTTTCCGACGCTTCCCATGAGCTGAGAACGCCCATAGCCGTGATCCAAGGGTATGCCAATATGCTGGACCGCTGGGGAAAATCCGATGAAAAGGTACTGGAAGAGTCGATCGAGGCGATCAAACACGAGTCGGAGCATATGAAGGTTCTTGTGGAACAGCTTCTGTTTCTTGCCCGGGGCGACGCGGGGAGAAATCAGCTCGATATGAAGCAGGTTTCGTTGAAAAATATCATTCACGAGGTTTATGAAGAGTCGAAGATGATCGACGAGAAACATTTTTATGAACTGACGGAAGACGTGGGCGACGTTATCATGACGGGCGATGAGGCAATGATCAAGCAGTCCGCCCGTATTCTTGTGGATAACGCGGCGAAATACACGGAGGCAGGTGAAACGATCAAATTGAAATCCGGTATCAATAAAGAGATGCACCCTTACTTTTCCATTCAGGATTACGGGATCGGTATGAATGAGGAGGAGGTATCGCATGTGTTTGAGCGGTTCTATCGTTCCGATGAGGCGAGAAACCGCCAGACAGGCGGAACGGGTCTGGGACTTTCTATCGCGAAATGGATCATTGATAAGCATAACGGTTATTTCGAGGTGCTGTCAAGACCGGAAATCGGAACGCGGTTTACGGTTGTTTTTAAGCGGTAAAATTGTCATGGAATATCTTCTTTCAGGAAGCGTTTCATGCTTAACGCGAAGGACAAGGCGCATAGCAGGATAATAATGGCGATACTTACGGAAGGCGGGCAGCTGCCGTTATAGCGGCGTCCGCTTACTAATATATAAGAGGCTGTCCAAGGGAAAAATCCGGCAATACCGGAACCGGATAGAACTACGTTAAACAGACAGACGACTGCCGCCGAAATGAGTGGAGTTAAAAATCCCTTGTTCCTCAGGGTTAAGTAAATAACGGGCGTTAATGTCATATACAACAAAGTGCCGCCGTATAACATACGGATTAATATTTTGATCAGGAAGATAGCGGTGAACACGGAAAATACCGGTTCTACATTGGCGAATGGTTTACATACGACTGCCAGAACAAATATATGAAACCATGAGATTACCATAAAAAGCAGCGTAAGGATATAAAGGATCAAAAATTTTCCGGTTAAAAATTCCTTTCTGGAAACAGGCACGGAAAAAATCGTTTTTAATGTTTTCTCGGAGTATTCCCTGCTGATCAGCCAGACCGCGAAAATTGACATAACGAGAGGAGCGAACAGCAGCATTAAAAACATAATGGCGCTGTCATATAAAGAGAAGAAATCAATTACCGTATCCGGGTTTTGAAAATAGTTTTGCAGGGTATTAAACATAACAAATACCGGGACGATCAAAGATCCCAGCAATCCGATCCGTATTATTTTTGAGCGTTTCAGCTTTAACCATTCCCCATAAAGGATATTACTCATTTTCGCCGCCTCCGATCAGTTTTTTAAAGTAGTCTTCTAATTTTTCTTCGCAGATATTTATGCCGGTAACGGCAATGCCGTTTTCGATGAAACATCGGTTGATATCCGCTCGGTCCTCAAGCATTTCAAATAAACGCAGGCAGTTTTTTTCCGTGATGATATAATCCGTAATATGAAAATGACGTTCCAGAATGAACGCTGCCGTATTGATGTCGGATACTTGAAAATCGACGTATTTTCGGTTTTGTTTTTGCAGTTTATCCATATCCTCTTCTTTGACGAGTCTTCCGTTTTTCATAACGCCTATGATATCAGAAATCTGTTCGATCTCGCTGAGTACATGGCTCGATATGAGAATGGAAGTACCGTTTTCTTTACATAATTTCAAAAGATAATTGCGGATTTCGATGATACCCATAGGATCAAGGGCATTCACCGGTTCGTCCAGTATGAGGATTTCCGGTTCATGCATGATTGCCGCGGCAATTCCAAGGCGCTGTTTCATTCCCAGAGAATATTCCCGAAAGAGTTTTTGGTGTTCGTTTTCCAGTCCCACAATGGAGAGCGCTCTTTCTACCGTGTCGTTTCGGTGCGTTCCGCGAAGTCTCGCAAGAAGAGAAAGATTTTCCTGCGCCGTTAAATTCTCATAGAAACCGGGAGTTTCAATAAGCGAACCGATACGGTGATATATCCGGTTCGATGTGTACGCAGTATTTTCACCGAACAGGAAAATACTGCCCGACGTGGGTTTTACAAGATTTAACAGCATTTTCATTGTGGTTGTTTTACCGGCTCCGTTTTGTCCCAGAAGACCGTATATTTTTCCCTTGGGAACATGGAGATTAAGGCAATCCACGCAGGCACCGAGGGGATATTGTTTTGTGAGATCATGTGTTTCAATGACGTAATCGTTCATATCTGTTCCTCCTGCTCTCCAGTATAGCAGTACGTTCTGTCCAAAGGTTTTCCTAATTCTTACTTTTTTCTTACATTAAGGGGAAAGGATAAAAGGAACGCGGTTTCCTCCGATAAACTTTGAACGGTGATCTTTCCGTTCATTGCGGTTACCAGTTCTTTTACGATGGTAAGACCGAGTCCGGTTCCGTTTTGCGACCGTGCGGTATCACATTGATACAGTCTGTCGAACAGATAGGGAAGTTCTTTTTCCGGTATTTGCTTTCCGTTGTTGGTCAGCTCAATGGACATTTCATCTTCTGATTTTTGTATCTTTACCGTTATACGGGTACATTCGCTGTGTTTTATAAAATTGTCCAGCAGATTATTTATAATTCTTTCATAAGCGGTTTTATCGACGGGGAAGAACAAATCTCCGTCAGGGATCCGTATGTCCAGACCGATGTTTTTCTGTTCCGTTACGGGAAGAAAGCCGATCAGTATTTGTCTTGTGAGTTCGTTTATATCATACTCTTTTATCTGATATTCCTGTTCGTGGGAATTTATTTTAAACCACTCAAATAAATTCGCGATGAGGTCTTTCAGATTTAATGCTTTCTGATACGCGATACGGATATATTCCTCTATTTCATTTTCGTCAGTCCGGTTTTGCGCCAATGCCTCAAGGTAGCCGGTCAGGGAAGTTAGCGGAGTACGGACGTCGTGGGACAGATTTGTAAGGATCTGCCGGTTTGCCGTTTCGGCTTTTTTCAGGTATATTAACTGTTTTCTGTTTTCGTCAAGGATTTCATTTATTTCATAATTGATCTGCGCCAGAATTTTATTACCGCCCGTAAAATATTTTTGTGCCGGGGAAGTCCGTATTTTTTTCAGATAGTCAAGCCATTCGGATAACTGTTTTTGTATATGGCAAAGCCGCGCTGCCTGCGCGATACAGATAATGGATAAAACACAGATGATCATTGTTTTCATATTTCACCGCCAAACTTGTATCCTACGCCCCATACTGTCAGTA
>JAMPBI010000064.1 GCA_023666775.1 Alistipes sp.
CGTCTTTCGGCATATTGACCGCGCAAAATACGAAATCTACCATAGAAGAAATCTTCTCAACCTCGTTGATGTCCAGGACCACCATCTTCTTAACAGCCTGCGGCATCGGCGACTGCATCTTCCATCTTCCGTCCACTGCCTCCTCATAGGTTTTGCCCGCCGAACGTCCGCTTGCCGCGATCGCAGCGACCTCAAACCAAGGGTGGTTTTCAAGCAGCGTGATAAATCTCTGTCCAACCATTCCGGTACCTCCGAGGATACCGACTCTTAACTTCTTTTCCATCATAACTCTCCTTACTTATTCCCATTAAAGACACTTTCTTTTGTTTGTCCGTGTATAACGTACAAATGTCTTTCTGTAAAAGATAGTAGCATAAACAGACAAAAAATGCAAGCCTTAATAAACAGAATGGATCCTTGCCAGTTCTTCCATAAAACGCTCTTCTATCGAATGAATAAATAAGTCCATATTGTCCATATCGTCCGGATAAGGAACAAAGCCTCCTGCCATGGTCTGATGTCCTCCGCCGCTTCCGATCCCTTTCAGCGCCGTATTCGTGAGGATCCCCGAATCAATCTTCGGGTCACAGCTTCTCACGGACAGCTTGATCCCGTCCTCTCTGTTGGAATACACAATGGAACAGTCAATCTCCGACAATGCCAGCATAAAATCCGAAATGCTCGCGATCAGCGGTTCCGGACAGTTTTCTCCCGTATGGGCGATACTGATATTATCAAAGACCTTTATGCTCTGTATGGCGTTGGCATACGCCGCCAGATCGTTAAACTGGATCTCACTCATGCCCAGTTTATTTATGATATCATGGTTTGCTTTCCAGTATAATATGTAAAACATGTCCAGATCCAGCTTCGAGACGCCCCTGGAAAGATTCGCCGTGTCCACCTTGATTCCGTAAAGAAGCGCCGTCGCCGTCTTTGCGTCAATCTCCTTTCCCGTCTCTTTAAAATATTCCGCCACAATGGACGCGCACGCTCCCACGTCCGGGCGGATATCGCAAAACCGGTATTCCACTTTCTCATAGGTCGGGTGGTGGTCGATACAGATGATCTCATCTCCGACCAGGTCTACAATATTCGCGTTTCCCTTCTGGCTGTCCACCAGAATAATTTCATCATTTCCCTGCATATAAACGATTTCGTCCATATTGACGACCTCGGTATCCAGAAATTCGATCAGATGCATCATGGAATACCGGTCGATCTTACCCTTATAACAGATCGTGGTGTCAATCCCATACTGCTCCAGAAGAACTTTCATACCATATGCGCTGGCTATTGCATCCGGGTCGGGAAAATTATGCGTCTGAATATACACATGCTCGCTCTTGATGCAATTTAATAGCTGTTCCATTTTTATCATTATCCAAAGTACCTCCAACTCTATCTTACAGTATACCCCAATCACGCTGTCACATCAAGTTAAGAATTCCATAAAATATATTATCGGTAGAAAATCGGAGGTAAGGCATGGAACCCATTCTGGAATTTAAAAACGTCTCGTATTCCTATCATACACCGGAAGGTGAACTGACCGCCCTAAAAAACATCTCTTTTTCACTGATGCCCGGAGAGTTTGTATCCATAGTGGGTCCCTCCGGCTGCGGAAAAAGTACGCTGCTCTCACTGATCACGGGACTTATCCGTCCGGAATCCGGCGAACTTACCGTGCAAGAGAACGCCCCCATCGGCTATATGCTGCAGCGCGACAATCTGTTTGAATGGCGCACGGTCTATTCCAATATCATACTGGGTCTGGAAATACAGCATAAAAAAACAAAAGAAAATCTTGACATGGTTGACGCGATGATAGAAAATTACGGATTATCGCAGTTTAAAAACTCCCGTCCGAGCCAGCTCTCGGGAGGTATGCGCCAGCGCGCCGCGCTGATCCGCACGCTCGCCCTGAAACCCGACTTACTTCTTCTTGATGAACCCTTTTCCGCACTGGATTATCAGACACGCCTTGAAGTCAGCGACGATATCGGCAAGATCATCAAATCCGAAGGAAAAACGGCGATCCTTGTCACGCACGACATTTCCGAGGCGATCTCCATGGGCGATTCCGTCATCATTTTAAGCAGACGCCCCGGCACGATAAAAAAACAAATACCGGTCATTATCGGTAACGGTGAACGCACGCCGTTTAATACCCGATTCGCGCCGGAATTTAAAGATATCTTCAATGAGATATGGAAGGAGCTGAATTAATGCATGAGTAATTTTCAACAGGAATATCTCCGAAAGAGAAAACGGTACGGCGCCGCCATAACCCTCTGCCAGATACTCCTGCTCGTATTTTTTATTTTTATCTGGGAATTTACGGCGCGGACGGGGCTTTTAAATGATTTTATCTTCAGCAGCCCCTCAAGAATGCTGAAAGCGCTGGTAAAAATGCTTTCTACCGGAGAAATCATACGCCACACCCTCATCACCCTCGCCGAGACCCTTGCGAGTTTTCTGTTCGTCATAGGAGGCGGCCTTCTCACAGCCGTTGTGATGTGGACGGTAAAACCCTTCTCCGATATCATGGAGCCTTATATCGTCACTTTAAACAGCCTGCCGAAATCGGCGCTGGCGCCGGTCCTCATCGTATGGCTCGGCACGGGGTACAAAACGATCATTGTGACCGCCGTGTCCGTGTCCGTTTTCGGAACGATCCTGTCGCTGTACACCAGTTTTATGGAGACCAGTCCCGAAAAGATCAAACTGATCACCACATTGGGCGGCGGAAAAAAAGACATTCTCTTAAAACTGATTCTCCCCGGCAGCATACCCTCGATCATAAGCTGCATGAAAGTCAATATCGGTCTGTGCCTTGTGGGCGTTATCATCGCCGAATTTCTCGTTGCCGGAGCGGGGCTTGGCTACGTTATCATATATAACAGCCAGATCTTTAAAATGGATTATGTGCTTTTATCCATCTGCGTCCTCTGCCTGATGGCGGCGCTTTTATACAAAGGAATCAACATTTTTGAAAAGCACTACACGAGAGCCCAATAACTTACGGCGTTTCCTGTCATAGAAAAAGGGACCATTGAATACTCAATAGTCCCATACATAATCTTTTTTCTAAATAACTTCGTTGATCTTCTTGATCGAAGACGCTATCGTCGTGGACGCTTCCTTAATATTCTTATAAATATCGGCGGAATGTCTTGACAACTCGCCCATCTGCTTGGCAACGACCGCAAATCCGACGCCCGCCTCGCCTGTTCTTGCCGCCTCGATCGACGCGTTCAGCGTAAGCATATTCTGTCTTGACGCAATAGTCTCCAGTTCCTTCGTCTTGTCGGAAATACTCTTAACGCTTCCCGTAAGACTATCCATTTCACTCTCGATCACTTTGATCTCCTTGGCATTCTTCCACTCGATATAGGCAAGATTTGCCATCTCATTCACCGTGTCGCAAAGAAGCTGCGCAGCCGCCCGGATCGACTTCTCCGATCTTACCGGAACCTTGGATAACGCCTCCAGGTAATCCGCCGGGTTGATCCCCAGTTCTCCCGCGATCTGCTCAAACTTCTCCAGATCCGGTTCATTCGGAAGAACCTGTCCGCCGATTACGGAACCCACCTTCTCACCGTCTATAACAATGTCCGAAGCAAAGTCCATCAGACCTGCATGACAGTAATAAACACCCTTACACTCATTGTCGCACTTAACACATCTGCGGTTTCCCTCTTTTGAATTTCTTGTATATTTCATACAAAAATCCGTAAAATTACTGCCTTCCGTTATGTATTCGCCGTCCTGATTTACCGCAATCGCTGCAAGCCCCGTCGCGTCAGAAAACATATCCTGAATTTTTTGCAGCTTTTCCATATCCATAAAATCCTTTAAATACATTAAAATACCTCCACCAACAATTTACTTGTTAATAGTATAACATAGCCGGAAGAAAAAAACCACAAAAAGTAAAAAACTTGGCAATTTTTTTACTTTTTGCGGTCTTGATGGTTTCTTTATTTTATGCGCTCACTACAATCCCGCCGTCGTTGGCGTACATGCTGGACACGCCCGCCGTATCCGTGATAACGATTTCTTTAAACTTGCAGATCTTTTCCGCCTCGTCCTTAACGAACTGCGCACGCTCCTTATTGTTGCAGTGCGCGATCACCAGCGTTTTCGCCTCCTGTTCCGTCACTTCCTGGCTGATGATCTCAAGCATTTTCACAAGCGCCTTATTAACGCCTCGGGTCTGGCTGACCTTCTCAATGGTTCCCAGCTTCGTTCCCCGCATGATCGGCTTGATATTCAGGGTATTGATGAGAAGCGCCTGCATGGCACTGAGCCTTCCGTTCTTGCGCAGCGTCTCAAGGCTCTCGAGAACGAAAAACGTACATTTCTCGTCGCGGAATTTCTCTACGGTATCCACGATCTCATTAAAATCCTTTCCCTCCCCGGCAAGCTCCATGATCTTCTTTGCAAGAAGCACTTCGCCGGCGGACGCGGAACGGGAATTAAACACATGAACCGGATTTGCCCCGCCCTGCTCCTTATACATTTTCGCCCCTAACTGAGCGCTGTTATAACTTCCCGAAAGCTCCGAGGAAAGCGTTATCACATAAACGTCGCCGTCCGCCCGCTTATACTCCTCCATGAAAAGTTCCGGCGACGGACACGCCGAGTGGGGACTTTCCTTGCTGGCGGCAACACGGGCAAGAAAATCCTTCTGGTCAAACGTATCGTCGTCAATAATATCCACACCGTCCACGCTCAATGTAAGCGGAACGGAAACAAACCTCTCATCTGCCTTCATCTCCGGCGTCAGATCACAACAACTGTCAACAATAATTCTATAGTTTTTCATATTCGACTCTCCATAATGTAGTTTTCATTACTACATATGATAGCATACATTTCCATTATTGGCAATATCAATCTTACAATTCTTTGAAAATAGATCCGATCAGCCTCACAAGCGCCTCCAGATCCTTTACGCCCGCGGTTTCCATCGCCGAATGCATCGCCAGCATCGGCACGCCCACGTCCGCCATTCTCATGGGAAGCATGGTAGACGCAACGGCTCCCAGCGTACTTCCCCCCACAGAATCGGATTTATTGACAAATTCTTTATAAGCAATATTATTCTTTCCGCAAATTTCCTTAATTATTCCCGCCGCTGACGCGTCGGTCGCGTATGTCTGCCCTGCCGCCCGTTTGATCACGATCCCGTCGTTTAAATAAACCGGATTTGTAGGGTCATATTTTTCCGTCTGGTTGGGGTGAACGGCATGGGCGCCGTCAACCGACAGGAAAAATCCGCCGCATACGCTCCTTTGAAACGCTTCTCCGGTAATCCGGAACGCCCCGTAGATCCTCTCGAGGATATCGCGCAGAAGATTCGCGCCCGCGCCCTGCTTCGTCCTGCTGCCAACCTCCTCATTGTCAAAAACCACCGTCATATTAAGCCCCGTATCGTTATGCTGCGAAACAACCGCCTTCAGACCGGCAAATACCGACGCCAGATTGTCGATCCGCGGCGCGAGCAGTATATCTTTTGCCGCCCCGACCGTCATTCCTTCCTCATAATTATACAGATAAAGCTGGTAATCCAGAATATCGTCCATGTCCGCGCCCGTTTCCTCCGCCAATAAACGAAGCAGATAGTCCCTGTCCTCCATCTCCCCGGAAATGTAATCCTCCATCATGCCCATAAGCGGCAGCATGTCCTTCTGCTTATTCAGCTCCACGCCCTTATTCACGTCGCGGTTAAAATGAATTGCCAGATTGGGGATCACAAGCATGGGTTTCTTAAAATCCACCACCCGGACGTTTGGGTGAAAACTGTCCGCTCCCTTTGTCACCACAATCCCGGAAATCCCCAACGGCCGGTCAAGCCATGTATTCAAAATGGCGCCTCCATAGGATTCCACATTTAGTTTCCGGTATTTTCCCACATTCATCACCGCGTTTGGCTTGATTACAAAACACGGCTGGTCGGAATGCGCCGCGGCAATGGTCAGACGCCCGCTGCCTGTGAACTCTTCTCCCACATAAAACGCCGCGAGAGAACTTCCGTAAATATTGACAAAATATCCTTTCCCGCGCTCCAATTTCCAATCCTCCAAAAGATCCAGCCTGCTAAAACCCGCGTTTTTCAGATATTCTTCCGCCGCCCTCACCGCGCAGAACGGGCAGGTTGCCTCTTTCGCATACCGCAAATATTCCTGTATCATTCCTTTTCCTCCACAAAACAGATTTCCTCTTGTATTCATTTGTAATGTATTTTATACTAAGATATGTGCGAATACAAGGAGGCGTCTATGATTTTTCTTAAAATAAACGATATAAAAGGCTTTACTTCCCTTCTTCTGGTAAAAGATACCATGGAAAAAATGGAACTCCGGGAAGGCGCCATTAAAACCCACTCCACCTTCGTCATCGACGGCGCCAAAAACATGCCGTATTTTACCGATGCCGACGAGGAGCCGGAAAGCCGCTACAATACCTGGGAGAAACTCCGTCCCGTCTGCTACGAGATCATCAAGGGCAGCCATCTCCCTACTTATTTTAAATTCGTGTTCCGTCTGGACGAGGAACGGACAAACCATATTGTATCCGAAACCGCCGGCTTTAAACCGGAAGACGTGACGGGATTGTTTCTTAATATCAAATATGAGAACAACACGCTGAGCCTTACCACCGGAACTTCCCTTTCCTTTTTCACGCTGGACAAGTCTCTGGAAAACGCCTTTGACCGCTTTGCCGCCGCGTTCCTGACCGAACATGCCATTGATTTTTCAATTTGTTAGCACTCAAACTTAATGAGTGCTAATTTTTTCTTGACTTTCCATCAAAAGTGCATTATGATATCCATTAAATAGAGAAATGGCAAAGCGGTTTCCTATGAAATAAAATCGAATTTATGGAGGAGTGATTTCATATGTCAACACAAACAGGCAGTCTTTCAATCAACAGCGAAAATATTTTCCCGATCATTAAAAAATGGCTCTATTCCGACCATGATATCTTCTACAGGGAATTGATTTCCAACGGCTGCGACGCTATCACCAAGCTGAAAAAACTGGACGTGATCGGCGAATATTCCATTCCGGAGGATACGGAATTTCAAATTACCGTCAGCGTCAATCAGGAACAAAAGACCATTACCATTACGGATAACGGTATCGGTATGACGGAGGAGGAAGTCAACGAGTATATCAATCAGATCGCGTTTTCCGGCGCGGCTGCGTTTCTTGAACAATACAAAGATAAAACAAACGAAGAGCAGATCATCGGACATTTCGGTCTGGGCTTCTACTCCGCTTTCATGGTCGCGGACCGCGTGACCATCGACACCCTCTCTTACCGCGAGGGCGCGAAAGCCGTTCATTGGGAATGTGACGGCGGCACGGAATATGAAATGTCCGAAGGCAGCAAAGATACGGTAGGCACGCAGATCGTCCTTTATTTAAACGAGGACAGCTACGAGTTCTCCAACGAATACCGCGCGAGAGAAGTCATTACCAAATACTGCTCCTTCATGCCGGTCGATATCTTCTTAATTAATGAAAACGCGCCAAAAGACGAGCCGGTCGAGGCGGAAGCCAAAACCGAGGGCGACGCCCCTGAGGACGGCGAAACAGCCGATGAGGAAAAGGAAGAAAAGAAGCCGGTTCCGCTGAACGAGAAAAATCCGCTCTGGAACAAGCATCCAAACGACTGTACCGAGGAGGAATACAAGGACTTTTACCGCAAAGTGTTCCATGATTATAAAGAGCCGTTATTCTGGATCCATCTGAACATGGATTATCCGTTTAACTTAAAAGGTATCCTGTACTTCCCGAAACTCAACACCGAGTACGACACGCTGGAAGGAACCATTAAGCTGTACAACAACCAGGTATTTATCGCGGACAATATCAAGGAGGTCATTCCCGAGTTTCTTCTATTATTAAAGGGCGTCATCGACTGTCCGGACCTTCCTTTGAATGTTTCGCGAAGCGCCCTGCAAAACGACGGATTTGTAAAGAAGATTTCCGATTACATTTCCAAGAAAGTTGCGGACAAACTTTCCGGCATGTTCAAAACGGACAAGGAAAATTATGAAAAATACTGGGACGACATCAATCCGTTCATCAAATTCGGCTGCCTGAAGGACGAGAAATTTGCCGAGAAAATGAACGATTATATTATTTTCAAGGATCTGTCCGGCAAATATAAGACCCTCGCGGAATGTCTGGAGGAGAACAAAGAACACCACGAGAATAAGATTTTCTATGTGACGAACGAACAGGAGCAGAGCCAGTACATCAATATGTTTAAGGAAGAAAATATGAACGCCGTCCTGCTTCAGCACAATATCGACACGCCGTTTATCACGCACCTGGAGCAGAAAAACGAAAACCTTAAATTTATCCGTATTGACGCCGACCTTTCCGACGCCTTTAAAGAGGAGGCTTCCGAGGACGAATTAAAAGAAATTCAGGAAAAATTAACAGAACTGTTTAAAAATAAGTTAAATAATGATAAACTAGAGGTTAAGGTTGATAAATTAAAGAACGAAAACATTTCTTCCATGATAACCGTCAACGAAGAAAGCAGACGTATGCAGGATATGATGAAGGCTTACGGTATGACAGGCATGGATCCGTCCATGTTCGGACCGGCAGGCGAAACGCTGATCCTAAACTCCAACAATAGCCTCGTTAAGTACCTTCTGGAACATCCGGAGAGCGAACACGCGGAATTGCTCTGCTGCCAGCTTTACGATCTCGCTTCGTTAAGCTACCGGCCGTTGGCGCCGGAAGCGATGACGAAATTTATCGCCAGAAGCAATGAACTTATGAACATTCTTATCCAGTAGGAATGTCCAGATATGGAGGCAGCATGTTATTAGACGAAAGGAAGCCGGAGGATCTTTTGTTTGAGGACGAGGACGACTTCGACGAGACCGACAAGATAGAAAAGGAATTACATTCCCTGACGGACGACGGGGAGGAAGAGGAACGGACCATTTTTCAGGAATTGATGGGGTACGTTAAAATCCTTATCGTTGCCGCCGTCCTTGCCCTGCTGATCAATAACTTTGTGATCATAAACGCCACGATCCCCACCGGTTCCATGATCCACACGATCATGAAAGGGGACCGGCTGATCGGCTTCCGGCTTGCCTATATCTTTTCCGAACCAAAACGCGGGGACGTTATTATATTCAAATATCCCGACGACACCACCCAGAAATTCGTAAAGCGTGTCATCGGTCTTCCCGGCGACGTTGTGGAAATCAAACGGGAAGCGGACGGCGTCAACGTATACGTCAACGGCACGCTCCTTTCGGAGCCTTATCTTCACGAGGAAATGTATTCCGGCAAAGACTACACGTTCATCGTACCGGCGGACAGCTATTTCGTCATGGGCGATAACCGGAATGATTCCAAGGATTCCCGTTACTGGGTGAACACCTACGTTCCGAAAGACTATATTCTTGCCAAGGCGATTTTTAAATACTACAGCGAGTTCGCTCTTTTTGAACGTCCAACGTATGAATAAAAGGGAGTGTCGCAAAATAACTAATTTTTAGTTATGGAGCGATACTCCTTTTTA
>JAMPBI010000065.1 GCA_023666775.1 Alistipes sp.
CAAGGAGATCGAGAACCGCTACGCGAAAGCGGAAACCCCGGTTGTTTCCAATAACAGCGCGCACCGCTGGACCCCGGATGTTCCGATGGTCGTACCGGAGATCAATCCACAGCACCTTGAAGTGATCGAGGCGCAGAAGAAGAGGCTGGGTACGAAGAGAGGATTTGTTGTTGTAAAGCCGAACTGCTCGATCCAGAGTTATACTCCGGCGCTTACGGCGCTGCGGGAGTTCGGACCAAAACTTGTGGTTGCGACTACATATCAGGCGATTTCCGGCGCGGGTAAGACATTTAACGAATGGCCGGAGATGGTGGAAAATATCATTCCGTTTATCGGCGGCGAGGAAGAAAAGTCGGAGAAAGAGCCTCTGCGTCTATGGGGAACGGTAGAGAACGGCGAGATCGTCCCTTCCACGGAATGTAAGATCACATGCCAGTGTATCCGTGTTCCGGTACTGGACGGACATACGGCGGCAGTGTTCGTGAATTTTGAGAAGAAGCCGACGAAGGAGCAGATCCTTGAGAAATGGAAGAATTTTAAGGGACTTCCGCAGGAACTGGATCTGCCGAGCGCACCGAAGCAGTTTATCCAATACTGCGAGGAGGACAACCGGCCGCAGGTTAAGCTGGACGTCAATTATGAGAACGGCATGGGAATTTCCATGGGACGTCTCCGTGAGGACAGTGTATTTGACTATAAGTTTGTGGGACTTTCCCATAATACTCTTCGCGGAGCGGCAGGAGGAGCCGTTCTGATCGCGGAACTTTTAACGGCGCAGAAATATATTACAGAAAAGTAAAGGAGAAAAGAAATGGGTTTGATCATTGGTATTATAACGGGTGCCATTGCGGGCGCTATCGCGGGCAGGATCATGAAGAGCGAAGGCGGGCTTATCCGTAATATCATTCTTGGTATCATCGGTGGTTTTGTGGGCAGTTTTCTGTTCGGGCTCATCGGGATCGGTTCCCAAAATATTATCGGAAGCCTGATCATTTCGGTGATCGGCGCGTGTATCGTAATTTATGTGGGAAAGCTCCTCTTTAAATAGGGCGGATCAATGGAATAGGAACCTCCTATGTCAGACGGAAAATGTGGTCGGACATAGGAGGTTTTATTTCTCTGTTTTGTAAATTTTTTTTAAACTTTTTCCATATTATAAGTTGAACATATGTTCTATAAATGATATAATACATATTGGGAGTACCAATTTACGATTTTAGGGAGGGTGATCCGATGATACAGGCAGAAGGTCTGGTTAAGACTTTTACCAGAACAGAGAAGAAGAACAGGAAGACGGAATTTAACGCGGTAGACGGTATTTCGCTTGAGATCCGGGAAGGGGAGATCTTAGGCGTGTTAGGACCCAACGGAGCAGGTAAGACGACGCTTCTGCGTATGCTTGGAAAGCTGATGAATCCTACGCAGGGGAAGGTTATGATCCTGGACGGCAGCGGGGAGGAGATAACGGACGACATTGAGATAAAGAAAAGGATCGGATATCTTTCGGGAAACACAAAGCTTTATAAGCGTCTGTCGGGAAGGGAACTGCTTTTGATGTTGGGCGATATTTATGATCTGGACCCGGAGGATACGGCAAAGAGGATTGATGAGATTACCGGGGTACTGGATCTTTCCGGTTTTCTTGACAACCGGATCGAGAGACTTTCCACGGGACAGACCCAGCGCGTTTCCATAGCCAGGTGCCTTGTGCATAGTCCGGAGTATTATATTTTTGACGAACCGACGCTGGGACTTGATATTATCAGCAGCAAGGCGATCATCGAGTTTATGAAAAGGGAGCGGGAAGCCGGTAAATCCGTTCTTTATTCCACCCATTATATGGAGGAGGCGGAGTTTTTATGCGACCGTATCCTTATGGTGCATAAAGGCAGGGTCATCGCCAAGGGAACGCCGGAGGAATTAAAGCAGAAGACGCAGACGGGAAATCTGCGCGATACATTCCTCAGTCTGATCAACGAGCAGGAGGTACAGTGATATGGGTTTTCGGAAGGTAAAAGCAGTCTATAAGAAAGAAATGATCGATCTGCTCCGCGATAAAAAGACGCTGATTATGATGGTTTTAGTGCCGTTGATCCTGTATCCGCTTATTATGATCGGGGCGATGCTGGTCACTTCCGCCATTGCCAATAATATCCAGACAAGCGAGTATGACGTGGTGCTGTTATATGAGGAAGTGAAAGCGCGGCAGTCTGATTTTGACAGGGAAGAATTTGAGCGTTTTCTCACGGATACCGAGGACGAACTGGAATACCACCTGAACATTGTCGAGAGTGACGATCCGGGGAAGGCGCTTCTCGAAGAAGAGATCGACGCGCTGATCGTTGTGGAGGAAGCGGACCGACCGTGTTTTAATGTGCAGTATCTGTCCTCGGTCACCAATTCTTCCGCCGCTTCGGATATGATTGAGAATAAATTAAAACTATACAGTGAATTTCTGGAGAAGAAAAAGCTGGACGAACTGAACATGGACACGGAACGGATCATGAAACCGATTATCGTGGAGTGGCAGGACCGTTCCACAAAGGAGGAGAGTCTTGGCAGTATTTTAGGTTCCATTCTGCCGTTTCTGCTGATCGTCAGTATTCTGATGGGAGCGATTTATCCCGCGATCGATACGACGGCGGGCGAGAAGGAGAGGGGGACCCTTGAGACGCTGCTTACGCTCCCGGTGCGCAATGACGAACTGATCATGGGTAAGTTTCTTGCGGTTGCTACGGTTGCCGTGGTTTCCGCGCTGCTGAATCTTTTGTCCATGACGTTTATGGGGGCGTATATGTATAGTCTGCTGGCGGTTGCGGACCATGACAACACCGTAGTCAATCTTACGGAATTTATTCCGGCGGTTTTGATCGTAATACTCTGCGTGGTGGTATTCGCATTGTTTATCAGCGCTCTTTCCATGTGCGTCACGACATTCGCGAAGTCCTTTAAGGAGGCGAATAATTATCTTACGCCGCTTTTGCTGGTGGTGATGTTTACGGGGTATATCGGATTTATTCCGAATATTGAGTTTAATTCGCTGATGGCGTCCGTTCCCGTGGTAAATATCTGTCTGCTGATCAGTAACATACTGGTGTTTAAATATTCGTTTACAACGATCATCATCACCCTTGTGACTAATGTGATCTACGCGGCGCTGGCGGTACTGCTTCTGAGTAAATTATATAACAGCGAGGATATTTTGTTCGGCGAGGGCGGTGTAAGCCTTCAGATCTTTACGGACAGGAGGGAACTCAGGAAAGGCGGCGTTCCGAATTTTTCGGACGCGGTTCTGGTGATTGCCATAAGTATGCTTCTGGTTTTGTATGCCGGTTCCCTTTTGCAGATGAAATATCTCATGGGAGGTCTGCTTGCCACGCAGCTTATGATCATCGGCGTTCCTGTATTTTTCGCGTGGTATACGAAGAAAGATATAAAAGAAACGTTTTCGCTGAAAGTGCCGAAGATATCCCATGTATTTGGCGCGGTGATTATGGAGATCGGCGTATTTGCCGTGGTCATGGTGCTGTCCGTTGGACTTACCGCGCTCTGGCCGGAGGACGCCCGGAATGTGAGCGACAGTTTTGATATACTTCTTGAAGGCGTAGGTTTTATTCCGGCAGCGCTTATTATGGCGCTTGCGCCGGCAGTCTGCGAGGAAGGACTGTTCCGCGGATATCTGTTTGCCGCCTCAAAGAAAAAATTCAAACCGTATACGGCAATGCTGATCGTTGCGGCAGTTTTCGGTATTTATCATCTGAGCCTTGTGAAATTCTTTACAACGGGAATTTTGGGATTTGTATTCTGCTATGTGGTTTACCGTACCGGAAGCATTGTTACGTCGTCGGTCATGCATTTTATGAATAACATGTTCAGTGTGGCGACGCTGTTCTATGGTGATCAATTGGCGCGGATAATGCCAATACTGTTTAAAGATACCGTGACGGTGTCCGATGTGCTTCTTCTTCTGGCAGCAGGGATATTATGCTTGACGGCAGGGAATTTTCTCGTGTGTCTTGGGAATAATAAAAAGATATAGCCGGATTTGTTGAAAGGGCATATGTCAAGAAATTAATTTCTTGACATATGCCCTTTCTTTATGTAAAATAATAAAAAGGAGGGCTGCGTAATGAGTGGTGTAAATTCAAGAGGAGCGGGCAGAAAGAAAGCACTGTCGGAAACTCAGCGTAAAAACGCAAGAGAACGTTTTTTGCAGGGAGAGAGCGTTTCGTCCCTCGCAAAGGAATACAACGTTTCCAGACAGACGATGTCAGGATATCTTCATAGTACGGACGATGATAAATTACAAAATATATATTCTGTCTATAAGCAGTGGGCGCGCCTGAACAGGGAATTTCACGGGACGGATCTGAACGATTATACCATGCGGCTGGAATACATGAATAAAGACCGGGTATGTACGGTTATACTGGTGGATTTTTTTCATCAGAAAATATTGATCCATAATGAGAGCGATTTCCTTCTGGAACGGGCATTCGGTATGAACAGCAGACCGACATGGCAGGATTTTAATCTGTTTTTGGAGGAACGGTGTTTTCCGCGAAGCCGTTTTGGGATCAAGATGATCCTTTCCGATTTGGGACTGGACAGTTATGATCCGATAGCGATTATTGAAAAGACAAACGGACGTATGGCGGAAGACAACCAGTGGATCCGCATTTCCAGATATCGTAAGGAGATGGAGCAATGGAAGAAATAGAAATTTTTACCGTACCGCTGGAAGACAGCGCCGTCCATAGTTCCAAAGGAAATCAGACAAAATGGTTTCTGGGAGATTTCTGGTACAAAGCGGACGGACTGGGTTATGAGAGCCTCTCGGAGGCGGTCTGCTCGGATATTCTCGCACATTCCACAATCGGAGGCGTTACAATGTACGAACCGGTCCGAATCCGCTATGAAGGCGGCGTTTACCGGGGGTGCAGAAGCAGGAATTTTAAGGAGCAGGGTGAAATCCTGGTTCCTGTAGAACGTCTTTACCGAAGTTACGCAGGAGGAAGTCTGGCGCAGGATATCACGAAAATGCGGGACGTTTCGTTCAAGATCCGCTTTATGGTGGATTTTGTCTTCCGTGCTACCGGTTTGGAACAATTTGGTCCTTATTTAACGGCGATGCTGGAGATGGACGCGTTTTTCCTCAATGAGGATAGACATACCAACAATATAGCGGTTTTATACAATGAGAGGGAGCAATCCTATCGCCTCTGCCCTTATTTCGATATGGGCATGTCGTTATGCGCCGACACGCGGGGAGATTATCCTCTTGATAAGGATTATTTACAGTGTATGAAACGGGTGAGGGCAAAACCTTTCAGCCGTGATTTTGATGAGCAGACGGACGCTGCGGAGGAACTTTACGGAAAACAGCTTGAGTTTCGTATCACGTCCAATCAGATGGCGCGGATAGCGGAAAATCACCAGGACGGATATGATAAGGCGGAAATTGACCGGGTGACAGGGATAATCCGGCAGCAGGCAGGGAAATACCGGAATTTTCTGCCATAAACCGGCAGGGGCGGCATAAGCCGGGCAGGGGTTGCGAAAAGAAGAAAAGAAGTTGCTTTCTTTGTCCGCTTTGGTATAATAAAGTAAGTAAATATTTTTGATCATAATCAGCCGCTTTGGCGTAACAGGAGGATAACATGAGCGTTAAGAGAGTATATGTTGAGAAAAAGACACCATATGCTGTAAAGGCGAAGGAATTAAAGGAAGAAATCGCGGGATATCTGGGGATCAAGACCGTTACGGACATCCGGATCCTTATCCGCTATGATATTGAGAATTTATCGGAGGATACTTATGGAAAAGCGTTGACTACCGTATTTTCGGAACCGCCGGTAGACGATGTATATGAGGAAGAATTTCCGAAGCGGGAAGAAGACATGGTATTTTCGGTGGAATACCTTCCGGGACAGTTTGACCAGAGAGCGGATTCGGCGGAACAGTGCGTGAAGTTTTTTGACGAAAACGAACTTCCTGTTATTAAATCGGCGACTACTTATGTGATTACCGGCGAACTGACCAAAGAGGAGTTGGAACGGATCAAAAACCACTGTGTCAATCCTGTGGATTCCCAGTTCGCGGAAGATATAAAGCCGCAGACGCTTATCACAAAGTTTGAGGAGCCTGCGGACGTTATCCTGTTTGACGGATTTACGGATATGAATGATGACGGTTTAAAAAAGCTGTATGATTCACTCAATCTTGCCATGACGTTTAAGGATTTTCTGCATATCCGGAATTATTTTAAGAATGAGGAAAAAAGGGACCCGTCCATGACGGAGATCCGCGTGCTGGATACATACTGGTCCGACCACTGCCGCCATACCACGTTTTCGACAGAACTTACGGAGGTTACTTTTGACGACGGATTCTGTAAAACGGCGATCGAGGGAACGTATCGGAAGTATCTGAAGGACCGGGAGGAGATTTTTAAAGGACGTAAGGATAAGTTTGTGTGTCTGATGGATCTTGCCCTCATGGCGATGAGAAAGTTGAAAAAAGAAGGGAAGTTACAGGATCAGGAAGAGTCCGACGAAATAAACGCGTGCAGTATTGTCGTGCCTGTGGAAGTAGACGGGGAAGTGGAAGAATGGCTTGTGAATTTTAAAAATGAAACCCACAACCATCCGACGGAGATCGAACCGTTCGGCGGGGCGGCAACATGCCTTGGCGGAGCGATCCGTGACCCGCTTTCCGGAAGAACTTATGTATATCAGGCAATGCGTGTAACGGGAGCGGCAGATCCTACCGTATCGGTAAACGATACCCTCAAAGGGAAACTTCCGCAGAAGAAGCTGGTCCGCGGGGCGGCAAGCGGTTACAGTTCTTACGGTAACCAGATCGGTCTTGCGACAGGTTACGTTAAGGAAGTGTATCACCCGGACTATGTGGCAAAACGAATGGAGATCGGCGCCGTCATGGGCGCGGCCCCAAGACGCGCCGTAAAGAGACTGACTTCCGATCCGGGAGACATTATCATTCTGCTGGGAGGACGCACGGGACGCGACGGCTGCGGCGGAGCGACCGGTTCCTCGAAAGTACATACGGAGGCTTCCATTGAAACCTGTGGAGCCGAGGTTCAAAAAGGCAACGCGCCGACGGAACGCAAGATCCAGCGTTTATTCCGCAGGGAAGAAGTCAGCCGGCTGATCAAAAAATGTAACGATTTTGGCGCGGGCGGCGTTTCCGTTGCGATCGGCGAGCTTGCGGACGGTCTTACCGTGTATCTGGATAAGGTTCCGAAGAAATATGCGGGACTTGACGGTACGGAGATCGCTATTTCCGAATCCCAGGAGCGTATGGCAGTTGTTGTCGATCCGAAAGATGTGAAGGAATTTCTTCAATACGCGGACGAAGAAAATCTGGAAGCAACGGAGGTTGCCGTTGTTACCGAAGCGCCGCGCCTCGTGCTGATCTGGAGGGATAAGGAGATCGTTAATATCTCAAGAGCTTTCCTTGATACGAACGGCGCTCATCAGGAGACAAAGGTTGCGGTGGATATGCCGTCCGAAGAAGACAATTATTTTAAGCCGAAACCGGTTGATGATGTAAAGAAGGCGTGGCTTGCCATGTTGTCGGATCTGAATGTCTGCTCACAGAAGGGGCTTGTGGAAATGTTTGACGCTTCCATCGGTGCAGGCTCCGTATATATGCCGTATGGCGGTAAATATCAGCTTACCGAGACTCAGAGTATGGTTGCGAAACTTCCGGTGCAGGCGGGAAAATGCGATACCGTTACTATGATGAGTTACGGTTTTAACCCGTATCTTTCTTCATGGAGCCCATACCACGGCGCGGTTTACGCCATTGTGGAATCGGTTGCCAGAATTGTGGCGGCAGGCGGCGATATGAGCAGGATCCGTTTTACTTATCAGGAATATTTCCGAAGAATGACAGAGGATCCGAGAAGGTGGAGCCAGCCGTTTGCGGCGCTGCTTGGCGCATATGAGGCGCAGCTTGGCTTCGGACTTCCTTCCATCGGCGGCAAGGACAGTATGTCGGGAACCTTTAACGATATTGACGTGCCGCCGACGCTGGTTTCTTTTGCGGTGGACGTGGCAAAGGAAAAGGATATTATAACGCCGGAATTAAAGACGGCAGGTAATACGCTTGTAAAATTTGACATCACAAGAAACGAACTGGAACTTCCGGATTTTGAGCAGATCAAGGCATTGTACAAAGATATTCACGAACTGGTACAGAAAGGCGTCATCGTTTCGGCGTATGCCCTTGATTCGCACGGTATTGTACCTGCGGTTTCCAAAATGGCATTTGGTAATAAGATGGGTGTTTCGCTGAACGGGGATATTTCTAAGGAAGAGCTTTTTGCGGCAGGCTTCGGTAATATCGTGGCGGAAGTAAGGACGGACAGACTTTCACAGATCAAAACAGCCCATAAAGTGATCGGTGAGGTTACGGATACCGCGACGTTTACTTATGGCGATACGGTTGTTACGATGGACGAGGCGTTAAACGCGTGGACGAAACCGCTGGAGGGCGTATTCCCGACCAAAGCGGAAAAGGGCGTCGATAAGGTGGCTTCTCCTCTTTACAAGGCAGAGTCCGTTCATATCTGCAAGCATAAGGTTGCAAGACCGACCGTCTTCATTCCGGTATTTCCGGGTACCAACTGTGAGTATGATTCCGCGAGGGCATTTGAGAGAGCAGGCGCGGATACCATAGTCCGGGTGTTTAAGAACCTGGACGCGGCAGCGATCCGGGAGTCTGTGGAGGAATTTGAAAAGGCGATCGGCAGGTCGCAGATCATCATGTTCCCGGGCGGCTTCTCGGCAGGCGACGAACCGGACGGTTCCGCGAAGTTTTTCGCGACGGCTTTCCGAAACGAGAAGATGAAGGAAGCCGTTCATAAGCTGTTAAATGAAAGAGACGGTCTTGCGCTGGGAATCTGTAACGGTTTTCAGGCGCTGATCAAACTGGGTCTTGTTCCGAACGGTGAGATTACGGGACAGGATAAAAATTCGCCGACGCTGACCTTTAATACCATTAACCGCCACATTTCCAAGATGGCGTATATTAAGGTTGTTACCGATAAGTCGCCTTGGCTTATAGGGACGGAACTTGGTAAGGTATACTGCAATCCGGCTTCTCACGGCGAGGGACGTTTTGTCGCGCCGAAGGAGTGGCTTGATAAGCTGTTCGCGAACGGTCAGGTCGCAACCCAGTATTGCGATTTGGACGGTAACGTTTCCATGGACGAGGAGTGGAATATCAACGGTTCTTATATGGCGATTGAGGGTATCACCAGTCCGGACGGAAGATGTTTTGGCAAGATGGCGCATTCCGAGCGGCGCGGCGACAGCGTTGCGGTTAATATTTACGGAGAGCAGGATCTGAAGATTTTTGAATCCGGCGTGAAGTATTTTGGCTGATATGATTTTGCAATATTATATTTAACCGGCAAAAGTCCCCCAGAAATGGGGGATTTTTTAATCTTTTTGTTTTTTTATCCGAAAAATATGGTATATTATTCATAGTATAATCGGATTTGGCAGGATTTTAAGG
>JAMPBI010000066.1 GCA_023666775.1 Alistipes sp.
GCGCCGTCAAAGCGCAGAAGTTTTGCCGTGTAATCACGGTCCAGAGGGTAGGTGGTGCCGGCAAGCGCGCCCGCGCCTAAAGGACAGTAATTCATGCGCTTATAAATGTCGGACAGACGCTGGCGGTCACGCTTAAACATTTCAAAGTACGCGCCGAAATGGTGCGCCACAGTGACCGGCTGCGCCTTTTGCAGATGGGTAAATCCCGGCATGTATGTACCTGTATTTTCCTCCATAACGCGCAGGATAACCTGAAGAAGAGACGTTAATAATACGTCCGTATTCTTTACCTCTTCCCTTGTATAAAGACGCATATCAAGAGCAACCTGATCGTTGCGGCTCCTTCCCGTATGAAGGCGTTTTCCGGCGTCGCCGATCTTTTCGATGAGGGTAGCCTCCACAAAACTATGAATGTCTTCATATTCCTCGGAAATCGTAAGGGTCTTATTCTCAATCCCGTCTAAGATCTCACGGAGCGCGTTGATAATAGCAAAACGGTCTTCCGTGGAGATAATGCCCTGCTGCGCCAGCATGGTCACATGGGCAATGCTTCCTTCGATGTCCTGTCTGTAAAATCTCTGGTCGTATGCGATCGAAGCGTTGAAATTGTGTACCAGTTCGTTTGTTTCTTTGGTAAAGCGTCCACCCCAAAGTTTCATGATTTTTCCTCCTTGAGCGGCGAAGGATCGTCCTCCGGCCGCATATTCTCTGAATTACCCATATCGGCATGGGTTTTCTTATTTAAAATCCATAACGCAACAAAGATTATACCACAGATTATGGAAATTGTCATACCCCAATATAAACCTTCCGGCGTATATTTCATGGAAATCTCATGGGTACCGGCAGACACGGGAACAAGCGTCAGCGCGTCCTCAATGGATTCCTGTTTCGTGAGGACTCCGTCCACATAGATCTTCCAGCCAAGGTCGTAAGGAACGGACATCAGCATGTAACCGTCGGTTTGCGCCGTTATAACGCCCTTGATCGTCGTATTGTCAAAGGTCTGTAACTCCATGCCGTTTTGACTAAGACGGTTGACGGCGTCGATAAAGGCGGTCTGGTTGATCGTGTACGCCTGAATGGAAAGTGTGGTTTCCGTATCGTTTGAGGTCACGCGGATCTCGTCCGAAGCGTTTAACACGCCAAGGTCGATCAGATGGTTGTGCTTAATATTATAGCTGGTGCTGTTGTCGTTAATGTATACGTTTACCGTGTCGAGATTGGCGTTCAGTACGCGGAAATAAATCTGCTGCGTTCTTGCCGGATTGATCCTCACGGAAGAACTGGTAAGGCTTTCGGTACTTAACGGAACAAAAACGTCTTCCACGCCGCACGCCGTTTCCAGGAAAGAATTTTGCACCAGGAATGGATTGGTGTTTAGCATATCCCATTCCGTGGGAAATGTGGAAGGCACCATAAAACCGAACGGTAAAACGTAATTATTCTGATACAGGTAGCGGCTGCCGCTCTGGGCGACAAACGTGAGCAGCGTATTTTCAATCATCTGCTTGTCGGAGATCACATATTTAACGCCGAGGAGAGCTGATGAAAGATAGGTGGCTCCGTTATAGGAATACGCGTTTGTGGAACTTTCCATGCCGAGATACCGGTATAGTTTCGTCAGTCCGCCGTTCGCCGTCGAGGAAAATGTGGATACCGAAGGATAACCGTGCCATGCGGCGTCGTTTTTGGTGCGGACGCCGGAATATTTTTCCACGCGGTAAAACGTATCGGACAGATTGTCCGCGGTATCAAGAAGAACGTCGATATCTTTGTTGTCTTCCAGATAATAAGTACGGTCCGTTATCCCCACGCCGGTTTCTTCGTAATTCAGCGCGCATTCCAGAATGGTTCCCGTATAGAGCAGGAACAGGAAAAACATATAAGGAATACGGCGGCTGCGGTACAGATAAATAAGAAGCATATAAAACGCGATAAAAAGACCGCTGATATATACGATCTTAAAATCGACCACTTCGTCCGTAAGGAACTGGTCCGCGAACAAAAGGAAGCCTATGGCGATCCAGAAAGCGGCGGTCAGTTCGCCGCGGGAGTAAAACTTCAGGTCTTTAAACGCGTCGTAGCACATGGTCAGCAGGATAAAAACGTAAATAAAACCCTGTCGGCACGGAAGCGAGTTGGGATAATGAAAACCGTGCCAGATGAAATTAAATATATTCATGTTAAACGCGACGAGAAAAATCACTAAAAGAGTGATCTTACCCACCTTTTCCCGCGTGTTGATCTTCTTATTCATGATATAGAGCGGAAACAGCAAAAATACGGCGACGCCGCAGTAAATGTTCGGGTGGTGTTCCAGCCCCAGATGTACGGGAACGTTCATCAAATGCCTTGACAACATCTGAAGAACGGGGAAATACTCCGTAAATGTCTTAGGAAAGGTGATGTTGCTGGAAACCGTGTAGCGTAGCGCGCACATTTCCGGAAGGAGAAGCACTGCGGAAAGCCCTCCCGCGAGAAGGGAAAACGCGGCAAAATCCAGGAACGTTTTCGTGTACCAGCGGATCTCGTTTTTGGCGTAGCGTACCACCAGAAAAATAAAGTAGATCACGGCGGTAATGCAGATCATGATGGAAATGTAATAGTTTGACAAAATGGCAAGACCAAGGGTCAGACTGTATAAAAAACATTTTTTCTCACGGACAAGACGTTCCAGTCCCAGAAAGATCAGGGGAACGAGGACGATACAGTCGAGCCACATGATATTCCAGCTATAAGCCGAAAGATAGCCGGAAAGACCGTAAAACATGCCGAAGAGGCAGACATAAATTTTTTCCGTGTTGAACCGCCTGCAGGTATAATAAGTAAAGGTCAGGCTCGCGGCGGAGATCTTGAGAATAATAAACGCGTTCATTACCTCGATCAGATATTTATGAGGGAACAAAAAAATAAGCCAGTTTACAGGCGAGGAGAGGTAGTAGGCGTAGAGCGCCGTAAAATTTATCCCAAGACCGATATTCCACGAATAGGTAAAACTGCCCGGCTGGCGTATCTTATTCCAGAGTTCGGAATAGAACGGAAGATACTGGTGGTACATATCGGAACGCAGATATGTACTGTCCCCGAAAGGAAAGATCCCCCTTGCGAAATAAATGGCGGTTAAAATGATCATCGGAATGATAAACGCTAAAATGTAGACAAATTTTCCCCTTACTGCCTTGTAATTATATTTTTTCGAGTCCATTGTTTACTCCCTTTTTGTTGTATTTTCCTTCGCGATGTAGATCGGACGGTTTTTGGTTTCAATAAATATCCTGGCAAGATATTCGCTGATAATGCCCAGTGAAAGCTCGATCAGACCGCCGATGAAAAGCAGAAGAATGACGGTTGAGGCATAGCCGGGCAGATCCACGCCGAATATCAGCGTTTTGATATAAATGTATATTCCGTAAAGGATCGCGATTATGGCGAGCAGTACGCCCATAACCGATATCATGTGGAGCGGCGCCACGGAAAAGGAGGTAATGCCGTCAACGGCATAGGTCAAAAGACTCCGAAGCCTCCACTTGGTAACGCCAAGAGTCCGTTCCACGTTGGTGTAAGGGATCCATTTGGTATCAAAACCCACATAGCTGAAAATACCTTTTGAGAACCGTTCCGCCTCGCTCATGGCAACGATGGAGTCCACCATAGGTCTTGACATGATACGGAAGTCAACGGCGCCGTAAGGCATTTTCACCGATGTAAGCAGATTGTTGACTTTGTAAAACTGTCTCGATAAAAAACTGCGGATCGGCGCTTCGCCTTTACGGTTGGTGCGGTAAGCGGCGCAGCAGTCGTATCCTTCATTGACGGCGTCCACCATCTCGGGAATGAGAAGGGGCGGGTGCTGTAAGTCGGCGTCCATGACGATGACATAATCGCCTCCGGAATTGGCAAGACCGGCATACATGGCTGCCTCCTTGCCGAAATTTCTGGAAAAGGAAATGTAGTCCACGTTTTCGTAGGTTGATTTCATTCCTTTTAAGATCAGCAGGGTGTCGTCACGGCTTCCGTCGTCCACGAAAATGTAGCGGAACAGGCAGTCGGGGATCTTTGAGACGATTTCGTCGGTGGTCTTATAAAATGTGGAGAGAACCTCCTGCTCATTGTAACAAGGTACAATGATATCTATATTTTTCATGTAGTTACTCCTCTTTTTGGTACTAGCTAAAATTATACTATATGCATTTTCCGGTGTAAATATGTAATTTCCAATAAAATCCTATTTCCCGGAATAAAAAAATGCGGATAAAAGAAAATTAGGTGTTGTATTTTTCGGCTTTTTTCGATAAAATTGAACTACAAAGGGGTTTATGCATTTTGGCTGGAGGTTGATTGAGCGGAATGCATAAAAAGAATATACAATATTTAATAAGCGCAGTGATTTTCATTGTTTTGGGAATTGCCTATTTTATTTACCGGGATCACGAGGAAAGTTCCCACGGGAATTTCTTTGAGCTGGACGAAGGAACCGTCCGGGCGGAAGAGACAACGGCTTATGTTGAGGAGACGTCCGGTAAGGTACAGAATGAGGAACGGATATATGTTTATGTGTGCGGTTATGTGAAAAATGCCGGCGTATATACGTTTCCGCGGGGAAGCAGAAGATATGAGGCTGTTGACGCGGCGGGAGGCGTTACGGAAGACGGCAGCGCGGAATTTCTGGAACTGGCGGGAGTGCTTACGGACGGGGAACGCATTTATGTTCCGTCCAAGGCGGAGGCAGAGGAAGTACGGCTTACGGCACAGGAGCAGAGCAGCGGCCTTGTCAATATCAATAAGGCGTCAAAGGAACAGCTCATGACTCTTCCGGGAATCGGGGAGAGCAGGGCGGAACAGATCATACGGTACCGCGAGACGAACGGTCCTTTCGAGGATATCGGGGATATTATGAAGATTTCGGGAATAAAGGAGGCGGCGTTTGCCAAAATAAAGGAATACATCTGCGTATGACGGCAGAGGTAGAGAGTATGAATGAGAAAGTACTGGTTGTGGACGACGAGAAATTAATCGTTAAGGGGATCAAGTTCAGCCTGGAACAGGAAGGGTATCAGGTAGATTGTTCTTATGACGGGGAAGAAGGACTAAAAAAGGCAATGGAGAATCGGTATGATATGATTCTTCTGGATTTAATGCTTCCTAAGATCGACGGTATGGACGTATGCCGCCAGATCAGGGAGTTTTCGGACGTGCCGGTGATCATGCTGACAGCCAAGGGCGACGATATGGACAAGATTCTCGGCTTTGAGAACGGCGCGGACGACTATATCACAAAACCGTTCAACATTCTGGAAGTAAAAGCGCGCATGAAAGCGATCCTGCGGCGCAACCATTCGGTTTCCCACGGAAAAGAAAAGAAGAACGACGGGGAATATACCGTTGCCGGATTATGCTTTGATTTTGAGAATAAAAGCCTTTCCGTGGACGGCAGGGTTTTAAACCTGACGATGAAGGAGTTCGATCTGCTGGAACTTCTCGTTAAAAACCAGGGAAAAGTTTACAGCCGGGAAAATCTTTTAAATCTTGTCTGGGGGTACGAGTATCCGGGGGACGTAAGAACGGTGGACGTGCATGTGAGAAGGCTTCGCGAGAAGATCGAGCCGAATCCCGGAGAACCTACATATGTGCATACAAAGTGGGGGGTAGGTTATTATTTCCAGGTATAGTTATTTTTTCAACAGTATCCGCTTCCGCATCATGGCGGCGATCGTGGTTATGGGGATCCTTCCCATGCTTGTCATGGAGTACAGCGTGATTTCTACATACCGGCAGAGGACGCTGCAGCACCGTGCCGCCGATATTCAGGGACAGTTAAATCAGATTGCGGGTAAAATAGGTTCCGGCAATTCTTATATTGACACCAATACCAACATTTTTGAAAATGATATCGCCATGCTCTCCGGTATATTCGGAGGGCGTGTGCTGGTGGTAAACAGCCAGATGAAGATCGTCTATGACAGCTATGTTTTTGAGGAAGGAAAAATCCTGATTTCCGATTCCGTTGTCAACGGACTGATGGGGATCGCGGAGGAACGGCAATACGCACAGGACAACGGGATCATGGAGATCCTGGTTCCCATTCACGATAACAAGGCGAAGGTGATCGGACTGCTCATCATGAATGTGAATGAAAATGAGTTTTTGCAGACGGTCAACGAAACGTCCTCGGAATTGTATGTGATCCGTATCCTTCTGATGGTAGCGGTTTTTGTTATTGCCGCCGTCTTTTCGGGTATGCTTGTGGAACCGGTGGAGGTGATGTCCCAGGCAATCAAGGGTTTTACGGAGGGAAGGCGCGAGCGGGTGCCGGAGAGAGGCTATTCGGAGATCGCGGAACTTTCCGGCGAATTTAATAAACTGTTTGGCAGAATGACGCGGCTGGACGAATCCAGACAGGAATTTGTGTCCAATGTGTCCCATGAGCTGAAAACGCCCCTGACCTCCATGAAGATACTCGCGGATTCCTTAAATGACCAGAAGGACGCTCCGGTTGAGCTTTATAAGGAGTTTATGGAGGATATCACGGCAGAGATCGACAGGGAGAATAAGATCATCAACGATCTTCTTACCCTTGTGAGGCTGGGAAAAAATAAAGCCGCGCTGAATATTTCCACGGTACACGTCAACGGTCTGGTGGAAAGCGTGCTAAAGCGCCTCAGTCCCATCGCTTCCAAAGAAAATGTCGAGATCGTTTATGAGAGTTTCCGCGACGTTTCCGCGGACATCGACGCGGTAAAGATTTCCCTCGCCATTACCAATCTGGTAGAAAACGCCATTAAGTATAATAAAAAAGACGGCTGGATCAAAGTGTCCCTGAACGCGGATTATAAGTATTTTTATCTCCAGGTGGAGGATTCGGGGATCGGTATTCCGAAAGAGGCGCAGGACCGGGTATTTGAGCGTTTCTACCGTGTGGATAAAACGCGTTCCCGGGAGACGGGAGGAACGGGGCTTGGTCTTTCCATTACATGGGACGCGGTGGTAATGCATAACGGTTCCGTTAAGCTGGAAAGCGAAGAAGGGAAAGGAAGTAAGTTTCTGATAAGGATCCCGTTGGGATATTCGGGAACGGGAAGGTGACGGCAGAGTGAGAACAATGAAAAATATGATGATCCTGTTGTGCGCCGCCGTTTTCTTTTCGGGGTGCAGCGGCAGGACGGAAGAAGCGGAGAGCGTGGAAGGCAGGCCGTATGTTTTGTATTCCGTGGAAAATAATAAGTTTCAGACGACACAGTATTACAGCGATACTGCGGACAGTAACGCCCTTGTGGCGGAACTTCTGGAGAAAATGGGACTGGGAGTGGGAAGTATTTATGTGACAAAATCCAATGTCGCGAACGGCGTCGCGTATATTTATTTTAACGACGGCTACACCGCCATGAATAATGTTTATGAAGTGTTGTTCCGGGCGGCGGTGGTAAGGACGTTGACACAGCTTGAGGACGTGGATTACGTTTATTTTTATGTGGGTAACAAACCGCTGGCTTATGAGAGCGGACAGGTTGTGGGACTGATGGCGCAGGAGGATTTTATCGCGGATTCCGACAGCGGTTTAGACGCTTTGTCCCGGACGACTCTGACGCTTTATTTCGCGGACGGGGAGGGGGAGAAACTGGTGGAAAATAAAATCGACGTCGCCTATTCCAGAACCATGTCCCTTGAGAAGATCATCGTGGAACAGATTGTTCAGGGACCGGAAGAGGAGGACAGTTACGCCGTTTTTCCTACCGATGTAAAAGTGCTTTCCGCAACGGTGAGAAACGAGACTTGTTATGTAAATTTTGACGCGTCGTTCGCGGAGGTAAAAACGAACGTTCCGTTTGATGTGGCAATGTACGCCGTGGTCAATTCGCTCTGTGAGCTTTCGACGGTGAATAAGGTCCAGTTTCAGCTAAACGGCGACAGCCATGTGGAATTTTACGGATTTTCTTTCGACGCGGTTTACGAAAGAAATCTGGATTATTTGAAGTAAGGGGGTGTGTTTATTAAAAGACCGATGACAGGAGTGCTTGCCATGCTGGTTCTGGGCGAACTCATAGGGGCATGGGCAGGCGGTTTTATATTGTTGACCGTATGCGCGGCGGCGGCCGCGGTGTTGGCGGTTCTGATACGGCGCGGAAGGATATGGCGCCGGTATCTGTTCTTATTATTCTTTTTGTTTCTCGGATATTTCCGTATGGAGGAAATTCAAAAAATATCCCATGTTCCGGTGGACGGTATTTGCGAGGTAAGGGGGGAAGTGCGGAAAGTTGTGGAAAAGGACGGATATTCCCAGCTTTATCTTTATGACGCCGTGGGATTTACGAAAGAAGAACACAGGAAACTGGCGGGAATGATACTGAATGTTTCGGAAAAAGATGAAGGATCCCGCGTGGAAATTCTGCCGGGAGACGAAGTGCTTGCGCAGGTTTCGCCAAAGCGGTATGAAACCGCGAGAAATCCGGGGAATTTTGACGCCGAAAACTATTACGCGACCATGAATATCATGTGTTTTGGCTGGTGCGATACGATAACGGTTTTGTCAAAAAACGACAATCCGGTTACGAAGGGGATTTTTTCTTTAAAGGAACGGCTGAAAAACGTGTATGGACAAATCGGAACCAAGGAGGACCGGGGCGTGTACCAATCGCTTGTCCTGGGCGATAAGTCGGAACTTGACGCGCAAATTAAGCAGTTATATCAGGTAAACGGGATCGCGCATATCCTGGCGATATCCGGTCTGCATATTTCGATCCTCGGCATGGGACTGTACCGTTTTTTGCGAAAGTTCTGCGTACCGTTTCCAATCAGTTTTCTTATTGGAAGTTTTGTTATGGTCTGCTACGGCGTTATGACGGGAAACAGCGTATCGACCGTCCGGGCGCTTATTATGTTTCTCGTATGCATATCCGCCGATGTGCTGGGAAAAAGTTATGACAGTATCTCGGCGCTGGCGCTGGCGGCGGTGCTTCTTCTTGTTCCTTATCCGAAATTATTGTGGAATAGCGGGTTTTTACTTTCCTTTCTTGCGGTAACGGGCGTTACGGTGGTAAAACCGGCTCTTTCGGAGGCGTTTGGAAATCCGCGGGGAAAACTTTTGGACGCGTTTCTGGTAAGTCTCGGCGTCAGCATGACAACGCTTCCCGTTTTGCTCTGCGCCTATTATGAAACGGCGGTATACTCCGTTTTCTTAAATCTTATCATTATACCGTTAATGACGTTTTTGATGATCTCCGTGGTTTTCGCGGGACTTACGGGGCTGTTTTCACTGACTCTGGGAACGGTTTTTGTGGGAACGGCGCATTATATTTTATGTTTTTACCAGTGGATATGCAGGGCGTTTGAGAAACTTCCCGGCGCCGTCCGTGTGTTTGGAAAACCGGAACCGGTTCTTGTGTTCTTATATTATCTGACGCTGGCGGCGTTTGTTTTCGTGATGTGCACCACAGGCAGGGAGAAAGCGGACCGGATTAAAAAAGGACGGTTTTCCGCCGTCGTTCCCGTTGT
>JAMPBI010000067.1 GCA_023666775.1 Alistipes sp.
ATCGAGAAGCGTTACCGTATCGTCGCTGACCACCGTTCCGATAAATTCGCTGACCGCTCCGTAAATATCCACCTCGCAGGATACCGGGATACCCATTGCCGTGAGACGGGAATTGACATAGCAAGGCACGAAACCAAACTGCGTCTGGAAAGCCGGCCAGCACTTGCCCGCGATACAGACATATTTTCTGGAGCCTTTATGTTTTTCCACCCAGTCAAGGAGCGTCAGTTCATACTGCGCGAGTTTCGCGAGGATTTCCGGTTTCTTGTTTCCCGCTCCCAGTTCCGCCTCCATGTTCTTTACCACGTCCGGGATCCTCTCGTCCCCCGCGTGGTTATTGTAACTTTCAAAAAGATCCAGTTCGGAATTTTCCTCAATCTCCACACCGATATTGTATAACTGCTTGATCGGTGCGTTGCACGCCAGAAAATTCTCGGGTCTTGGTCCGAAGGAAATGACTTTCAGGTTATTCAGCCCTACAATGGCTTTTGCCACCGGTACAAATTCGTGAATCATATCGGCGCATTCTTCCGCCGTTCCCACCGGATACTCCGGGATATACGCCTTGACATTGCGCAGTTTTAAATTATAGCTGGCATTGAGCATACCGCAGTAAGCGTCGCCTCTTCCTCCCACAAGATCACTGCCTGTCTCTTCCGCCGCCGCCACAAACATGACCGGTCCGTCAAACTGTTTCGCAAGAAGCGTTTCCGGCGTCTCCGGACCGAAATTGCCAAGATACACGACCAGCGCGTCACACCCCGCCGTCTTCACATCTTCCAGCGCCGCCGTCATATGCGTTTCGTTCTCAATGCATACCGGACATTCGTAAATGTCGCCATATTTCTTCTTATAAACCTCTGCGACCGCTTTTCTCCTTGTTTCGGAAAGCGTCATCGGGAAACAGTCGCGGCTTACGGAAACGATACCTACCTTAATCTGTGGAATGTTGATCATACCAATACCTCCATTATAAAAAAATGAACTTCTGTAAATAATTTTACAAAAGTTCACTCTAAAATGCAATAAATATTCAGCGTTCGTCAAAAAAATCCGCGATCCAGTTGTCAATCCGGTTATAGCGGTTCAGAAGGGAAAGGACGGTCCTCTGGTACTCCTGTCTTTTTTCCTTGGTAAATTCAACATTTTCAAGGAAATCCTTCTTCTCCTCGTCCAACCCTACCGTGCTGCGGTACAGACCAAACAGCGTGCAGCAGAATTTCGACGTTTTGCGCCGTTCCAGAACATAGAAGGAACGCTGGGAAACGTGGCAGTCAAACGCCTCGCTTGCCACCTCGACGCCGTCTTTTCCGTCAAAACGCGAAAGGGGCGTATCCCATTCCAGATCGATCACATTTTCCTCGTATAAATGCAGATACGTTTTCGGCACGTCCCAGACGCCGTACCGCTGTGCCGTTTCGGGGTACTGTCCCGAATCGCCGCTCAATTCCAGCGCTTTTATCAGCGCGTCCGTATTGTACATATGAACGCCGTGTCCGTACTCTCCGTTGATATCGTGCCCCAGTATCACATAAGGCTTAAACCGCCGGATCAGCTCCACCATATAGCCGACCACCTCTTTTTCGTCATAGAGGGTCTTCGCGTGTTCCAGACTTTCGGAATAAATGTCCGTGAACGGTCCGATGACCGGATATGCCGTTTCGCCGCAGGTCCATAGACCGTTCAGCAGTTCGTGGGGGCGGTAGCGCTCCTGCCAATGGTTTGTCATATAGGCGATCTGGACTTTATATCCCCGTTCCCCCGCGTAGGTAGGGATCGCGCCGCCAAAAAACAATAACTCGTCGTCGGCGTGGGTGGGAATGAAAAGCATGTCGGCAGTCTCATACGGCTCCTGCCACACCTGCACCCATTCCGGCAGCTCCCCGAAATCCAGAAAATAGATATCGCAGAGTACCGCGTCTTTCGGCATATCGATCTCGATCTCGTCGCCCTGATAAATCAGGTCCACATACTGATGAAGGATCTCCGTCGCGCCGATCCGCTGATACCCCCACCAGTCGCAGGTATCCACCAGATCCCACACCGTTATCCGGTATTCTCCCACCGGTCTGTCCCAGATCAGATACATTCCCGCGACATTGTCCGCATGATCCACGACCAGCGTTTTTTCCGAAACGTCCATATAGGTATTGTAATTTTCGTCAAGTAGAACGTCCGTCGGGCTTCCGTCCGTAAAACGTATGTTAAGTTCTTCATCAGAAACGACCGAAGCCCTGACATTTTGTGTGAATAATAGCACAAATGCCAAGGCTGCGGTCAATACGATTGATTTATTTGAAAAATCCTTTTTTCTTTTTTCCTTCATGCGGCGTGTTACCTCCCATTGCCTCGTCAAACGCGCGGAGCGCTTCCTTCTGCGCGTCGTTCATCTTTTCAGGAACCGTGACAACGAGCGTGATGTAATGGTCGCCGCGCACCTGCTTATTCCGAATGGTAGGAAATCCTTTTCCGCGGAGCCTTACCCTTGTATGGGACTGGGTTCCCGGTTTGACATCGTACATAACGGCACCGTCTATGGTTTCGATCTTCACTTCTCCGCCCAATGCCGCCGTCGCGAAACTGATCGGTACTTCCGAATACACGTCGTAGTCGCTTCTCTGGAATTTCGGGTCCTGCGCCACTCTTACCTCAACGAGCAGGTCGCCTCTCGGTCCGCCGTTGCTTCCCGGATCGCCTTTACCGGAAAGTTTGATACTCTGACCGTCGTCAATTCCTGCCGGGATATCAATGGCAATCCTCTTCTTTGTGGTAACGTACCCCGCTCCGTAACAATCCGGGCATTTATCTTTGATGACCTTACCGGAACCGTTACAATCCGGACACGTCGTCTGCACCTGCGACGACATGCCGTAGAAAATCTGCTGGGTCTTTACAATCCTTCCCGTTCCGTTACACTTCGGACAGGTTACCGGTGAAGTTCCCTCTTTCGCTCCCGTTCCGTGGCATTTTGGACATTCGTCTTTGTAGTTGATCTCGATTTCCTTTTCCACGCCCTTGACCGACTCTTCAAAGGTGATCCTGACGCTGGTCCGAAGGGTTGCTCCGCGCTGCGGACCGTTTCTTCTGGACGAACCGCCGAAACCGCCAAATCCGCCTCCAAATCCGAAGATATCGCCGAACATGCTGGTTATATCGTCCATATTAAATTCAAAGCCGCCACCGCCTGCGCCGCCTTCAAACGCGGCATGACCGAACTGGTCATACTGCTGGCGTTTCTGCGGGTCGCTAAGAACGGCATACGCCTCGGAAGCCTCTTTAAACTTTGCCTCCGCTTCCTTATCACCCGGATTGGTGTCCGGGTGATATTTCTTAGCAAGCTGTCTGTATGCTTTTTTTAATGCCGCGTCGTCCGCGTCCCTGCCAACGCCAAGGACTTCATAATAATCTCTCTTCTCTGCCATTTTCCTTAACCTCTTGGTTATACTTCTCTGTAATCTCCATCGACTACGCCGTCATCGGTAGATGTGTCCTGCGCTCCCGCGCCGGCTCCCATATCCGGTCCTGCCGCTCCCTGGGCGCCTGCCTGTGCATATAATTTTTCATAAAGTTTCTGCGCGCTTGCCATAACTTTTTCCTTGCCTGCCTTTAACTTTTCAACCTGCTCGTCGGATACGGAGTCTGGGGTTGTCGCGTCAAGCACTGCCTTTAACTCGTTCAGATCTGCCTCGAGAGCGGATTTGTCTGCCGGGTCCAGTTTGTCGCCGACTTCCTCCATTGCCTTCTGGGTCTGGAAATACATCGCGTCAGCGTCATTTCTCGCGTCAATGCCTTCCTTACGTTTCTTATCCTGCGCTTCATACTCGGCAGCTTCCTTTACCGCCTTTTCGATATCCTGGTCGGACATATTGGAACCGGAAGTAATGGTGATGTGCTGTTCTTTTCCGGTACCCAGATCCTTTGCGGAAACGTTTACAATACCGTTCGCGTCAATATCAAATGTTACTTCGATCTGCGGAACGCCTCTTCTTGCCGGAAGGATACCGTCCAGCTTGAAATGTCCCAGAGACTTGTTATCTCTTGCGAACTGTCTTTCACCCTGTACGACATTGATATCAACCGCCGTCTGGTTATCTTCCGCCGTAGAGAATACCTGGCTCTTCTTTGTCGGAATGGTTGTATTTCTCTCGATCAGCCTCGTAGCGATACCGCCCTGTGTTTCAATGGAAAGGGACAGCGGCGTTACGTCAAGGAGAAGGATTTCGCCCGCTCCGGCGTCGCCCGCCAGTTTACCACCCTGGATAGACGCGCCGATCGCAACGCACTCGTCCGGGTTTAAGGATTTGTTCGGCTCCTTGCTTGTGAGCTGTTTTACTTTATCCTGTACGGCTGGGATCCTTGTGGAACCGCCGACTAACAATACCTTGGAGAGATCGGACGGGGTAAGTCCCGCGTCTTTGAGTGCGTTCTGAACCGGAACGACCGTTGCTTCCACAAGATCGTGGGTCAGTTCGTCAAATTTTGCTCTCGTAAGGTTCATATCGAAATGCTTCGGTCCTTCCGAAGTTGCCGTGATGAACGGAAGGTTGATGTTTGTCGTGGTAGAAGAAGACAGTTCCTTCTTTGCCTTCTCCGCCGCTTCCTTAATTCTCTGGAGCGCCATTTTGTCTGTGGAAAGGTCAACGCCTTCCGCCTTTTTAAATTCGGCGATCATATAGTCGGTCAGCTTCTGGTCGAAGTCGTCGCCACCCAGCCGGTTGTTACCGTTTGTCGCGAGAACCTCGATAACGCCGTCGCCGATCTCAATTACGGAAACATCGAACGTACCGCCGCCGAGGTCGTATACCATGATTTTCTGCTCCTGTTCGTTATCAAGACCGTATGCAAGAGCTGCCGCCGTAGGCTCGTTGATGATCCTCTTTACGTCAAGACCGGCAATCTTGCCCGCGTCTTTTGTCGCCTGTCTCTGCGCGTCGTTGAAGTAAGCAGGAACGGTGATAACGGCTTCCGTTACTTTCTCGCCCAGATAGCTTTCCGCGTCTGCTTTTAATTTCTGTAAGATCATCGCGGAAATTTCCTGCGGTGAGTATTTTTTGTCGTCGATCGTTACCTTGTAATCGGAACCCATATGTCTCTTGATGGAGGAAATGGTTTTATCCGCGTTGGTAACTGCCTGACGCTTCGCAGGGTCGCCCACGATACGCTCTCCCGTTTTGGTGAACGCTACAACGGACGGCGTGGTTCTGACGCCTTCCGTATTCGCGATAACTACCGGCTTACCGCCTTCCATAACTGCTACACATGAATTTGTTGTACCTAAGTCAATACCTATAATCTTGCTCATAATTTTTTAGACCTCCTGTTTGGATTTATTTACTATTTTTTTGCGATTTTCAGTTTTCTTTCCCGCGTTTTTTGGGGGGATTGAATTATCTTTCAATAATTCTATGTTTTATTGCGAAATTGCTTGGGGTTTCGGTCACGAGCTTTTCCGTTTTCTTCCCACATTTTTCAGGGGGATCGAATTATCTTTCAGATAATTCGAACGGCTCTTTTACATTTTCGATACCGCTATGTTTTCTCTCGAAACCGCTTGCGGTTTCGGCCTAGTTAGCGACCTTGACCATGCTGTGTCTTACTACGGAATCGCGGTACATGTAGCCTTTTTGAAATTCCTCGGCTACTATGTTTTCTCCGAGGGTTTCGTCGTCGATATGCATTACCGCGTTGTGGAGGTTGGGATCAAACTCGCAGCCTACGGCTTCTATCGGCTTTACGCCTGCCTCTTCAAGCGCTTTGATCATCTGCTTATATACCTTATCCATTCCGTCCGCGAAGGCTCCCGCTTTTTCTTCCTCCGTCAATCCCTGAAGTCCTCTCTCGAAGTTATCGACGATCGGAAGTATTTTTTCCACGATGTCCTTTGCTCCGATCTCATACATGGCTGCTTTTTCTTTCTCCGTCCTCTTACGGAAATTATCAAATTCCGCCATGGTTCTTTTGTACTTATCCGTCAGCTCCTCAATCTGGATATCTTTCTTGTCTTTTTTGGGTTTCTTGTCTTTCCGGAAGAATTTGCTGCCTTTTTCTTCCTCGTTTTCGGTTTCTTCCTCACCTTCTTCGTCTTGCGAAGGACTTTCTTCCTGCATTTCTTCCGCCGTTTCTGCGGCAGTTTCTATATTTTCCGCGTCTTCTGCGGTTTCCTCTGTAGAAACAACGTCCTGCTCTTTTATTTCTTCCTTTTCTTCTGCCTCCACGTTCCATCCACCTTTCTATTCTTTTTTATATACGGAATCCAACTGCGTTTTCAGGCTTTTCAGAGATTCGACTACTTTTTCATAATCCATGCGCTTCGGTCCGATGATACCGATCGCGCCTTTCATGCCGTCGGAAAGTTCATACGTTGCCGTGACAACGCTGCAATCCTTCATGGAATTGATCGGCGTTTCGTTTCCGATATATACCTGTATCCCGCCGTCCTTTTCATTTCCCTCGTCCAGCGAGGAAGTGATCAGACTGCTCAAAAGCTGCTTTTCCTCCAGCGTGCAGATCAATTCGCTTGCCTTGGCGGTATCGCTCAGCTCAGGATATTTAAATATATTGGTAGCGCCGCTGGTGTATATTCTCGGGTTATCTTCCCCGGATACAACCTCCGCTATGGCGTCTATAACGCTGTTCACAAGCGCCGTATGCTCGCCCGCCTGGTTGCGCAGCGCCGACACGATTGTGAGATTGATCTCGTCAAGATTAAGTCCGTTAAGACTTGTATTCAATAACAGATTGAGTCTTAGGATCGTCTCATTGTCGATCTCTTCCGGTATCTGTATCATTCGGTTGCGGATAATATTTCCCTCCAGAACGATCACGGCAAGGATTTTCGCGGGTTCCACTAATGTAAGCTGGATAAATTTCAGTTTGTTTTTGCGGATCTGCGGAGAAGAGATCATCGTCGCGTAGTTGGTGTCTGCCGCCAGAAGTTTTGCCACATTCTGTAGCAGTTCCTCCACCCGGTCCACTTTATCAATAAGGAAATCCTGCATTTTCGTGACTTCCTTTTCCCTGTCGGATATCTCGTTTTCCTTTTCCTTCATCATGTGGTCCACATACAGCCGGTATCCCTTATCCGAAGGGATCCTTCCCGCCGAAGCATGGGGTTGAATGATATAACCCAGTTCTTCAAGGTCCGCCATCTCGTTGCGTATCGTCGCCGAACTTAAATTCAGATCCGTATACTTCGCGATCGTGCGCGACCCGACGGGTTCTCCCGTCTCAAGATAATTTTGGATAATCGCCTGCAAGATTTTGTACTTTCTTTCATCAAGCTCCATATCCTCACTCCTTTGCTGAACAACCGCCGGTTGTTCCCCTTTTGCGTAACAGGAAATCGCGTTGCAATTTCTCTATTTTGTTTGATGGGAGAACGCTCTGCGTTTTCTCCATCTTGTTAGCACTCGACTTTAAAGAGTGCTAATATCTTTGTAACCCTAAGATAACACCAGTATTTCCCTTTGTCAAGAGGTGATACGAAATTTTTGAAAAAAAATCAGAAAAAGGACCGGTCATTCTGCAAACACGGTCCCTTTCCGACATACTCAATATTTATACGCGATAGCGAAACCGCGAAGCGGCTTCCTATCAAAAAGTAAAAAAGATCTTGATCCCCCTTCCTTTTAAAATTTTCTGTTTCCTCCGGCTATGGTACACATTACCACATTCATAACTTCCAACGCCCTTTCCATCTGCTCTTCCTTTCCACAGTTTGTCAGATATTCCTCAATCCTGTATATGATATTTTCTTTCTGGGTTCCCGTAACGATATATTCCGGGCTGATACGAAACGCTATATATAAGCTGTTGAGACGTTCTGCCGTGAGTCCCGAAGACCCCAGCTCCAGTTTGCGGAATGATTCCACTCCGATATCCAGTTCCTCCGCCATTTCGGCCTGCGTATATCCCATAGTTCTCCGCGCTTTGCGAAGACGCTTCCCCGCCACAACATTAAATTCTTTTTTGTTAATGCTCATAATTCCACCTTCTGCCAATTAATTGTATCAGATACAGCAAAAGGATAACAGAGCATGACCGAATGGGTAAACCATGATTGTTTATCCACATTTAGAACTTAATGCTCTTATTGGAGTGTGTGATCACAATATTAATGGGGCTGTTTTCATGCCTGTCCTGTTTTCTGAAAGGCACTTCCCCATAATCCAGTTCCCGGATCAGATCCGCAACGGACTGGAAACGGCTGTCGGGATTTTTCTGAAGACATCTGACAATGATATCCGAAAGATTATCGTCGATATCCGAACGGATAAGATGAATGGGTTTTGCCTCAAAGGGCGGTCTGCCGATATCAATTCCCGTAAGTATGTAATACATGGTGGCTCCCAGCGAGTAAATGTCCGTTCTCGCGTCGGACTGCGCCACACCCGACAACTGTTCCGGCGCGGCATATCCCGGCGTTCCCAGCGCGACGGTGTCGCTCCCCGCCTCCCCCTTAAAACTCCTCGCCGTTCCGAAATCAATGAGCTTGAGGCTGTCTTTGTTCTCCACCATGATATTGGAGGGCTTCAGATCCCTGTAGATCACCGGCGGTTTCTGACCGTGCAGATACGTAAGCACGTCCGCTAACTGGCGCAGATATAAAACGGCTTTCTTTCGGGACGCGGGTCCGTTTTTCTTAATATATTCTTCCATGTTGCTGCCGTAAATATATTCCATGATGATAACGGTAAAATAATCATAATGAAAATATTCCCGGATTTCGGGGAGCATGGGGTGATTGAGTTTGGACAACAGTCTCGCCTCCTCTTCCCCCTGGTCTCCCACGGTATTTTCAATGACCTTCGCGGCGTACTGCCTGTTGCTCTCTCCGCAGTACACCTGATAAACGCAGCCCATTCCGCCTTTTCCGATCCGCCTTCCCACACGGTATCTGCGCCCTAATATTTTCTTAATGTCAAAATCCTGCTTCATCTGCCGCTGCCCTCCTTCTGCGCCATGACCGCCAGTACGGAAATGTCGTCGTTTTCCCCCAGTCCTCTGGCGCGGTCCACATAGACCCGCAGTTTTTTCTCCAGATCGTCTCCGCTGCGGATATCCTCGGGATTCAGTCCCCGTTTTAAATCCGCCGGAGAATTTTTATGGCGGAATCCGTCCGTACACAGAAGAAAGATTTCGTTTTTCTCCATTCTTCCGCGGATAATATCGGGAACAATGGCGTCCACGGCTCCCACGGACTGGGTCAGCATATAGTCGTTTACGCTGTGGTCGTTCGTGATCTGATTGACGCGGACCCGGTATTTTTTCGTAATGCGGTACACCCGGGTATCTCCCACATGAAGGATCGCGAACTGCTTTCCCGTGGTAAGAAATATGGTTGCCGTCGTTCCCACCGCGAAGCCGCCGTTTCTTCCGTACTCAAGTATTTCTCTGGAAATGTGGTGTAATTCCCTCTCCAGATAAAAGATCATTTTATCGAACCGTTTCATGGTTCCCGCCTGTAAAAGGAACCATTCCGAGAG
>JAMPBI010000068.1 GCA_023666775.1 Alistipes sp.
CTGTCGGTAGAATATGCAAAACAGCTTGTTTTATAGGGTATAAAAATGTATAATCATAATAAAAATAACCAATTTTTTGGGAGGCTTAATGTGAAAAAAAGAACCATACTTTTCATGATACTGACTTTTTCTATACTGATAATCTGCGCCGCCTGCTCCACAGACGCCGAAAAGCAAACGGAAATAAATCTTTCCGATGTGCCTTCTCCTTCCCCTGAGCAGTTAATAAACAGCGCGAACGAAATCAAATACGGCGCGCAGATCCCATATAAGATTTTATCCATCGATCTGGACGCCATGACCGCCGTTCTGGAAATTGACGGGAAGACCATTGAAGTTCCCGTGGAACACAAAGAAGGAAGATACTGCCTGATCCACACCGAAGAATCCCGCCGCCTTCTTAACGGCGCGGAATTTTCATCGGTTGTCCCAAATATGCCGGACGATACCAATCTTTTTGAAACGCTGCCGGAAACCTTCTGGTTTGAAAGCGGAGCCGGCGCATGGAGTACGGGTATCCGTATCAATCCGGACGGAACGTTTACCGGTGAACATTCGGACAGCGATATGGGAGACAGCGGAGAAGAATACCCTTACGGAACGCTCTATTTCTGTCAGTTTAACGGAAAATTCAGCCGGCCGGAACCGATCAATGAATATATTTATGTTATGAGACTGGAATATATCGAAACGGATAAAGAACCGGATACCGTAACCTATGCATACGGAGTCCGTTATATTACTTCATACCCTTACGGGCTTGATAACGGAGACGAATTTCTTATCTATATGCCAAACACACCTTTCTCCTGCATTCCGGAACAATTTTTATCATGGTGTGAAACAAGGGGCGACGTGCGTCTTTCACTTCCGTCCAATTATTACGGTATCTATAATATTAACGGCGGACAGGGTTTTAACGGCAGAAAAGGACATTCCCCGGCATATTACTCCACTTATGATTATACCTACGAAAACCGTAAATCCTCCCTTTGGCCTTCCGACTGCTATGACAGTTCTCTTGTTTTCCTGCCGGAAGAAGGCGCTGCCGCCATCAGCCTCAAATTCGCGTGGAACTATGACGGTCAGCGGGAATTTGACGCAGTTGACGATTGCGGAAGCGGCAGCTACCATATATCCATAAGCCATAATGACGATTATTCCGAAGCAACCATTACCGTCACCAGCAAGGAAGGACACGATTTGTCGCCGTGGGGCGGAACAGCCGACGGAACCCTTACCGCCGTTTATACGAGGAGAATACTCTACAAAATACTATACTCACAAACGAATGTCCACTCTTGATACTGTTTTTTCCTGTGTATCGGTATCCGTGCTGGACACGTTTTCATCGGAACTTTTTTCCTTTTGGTTCCCGTTCTTTGCGTCCTCGTCTTTTTCTTCCTCATTGTCTGCCTTTGCGGCTTTCTCCATTGTCCTGCCCGCGTCCGCAAGGGTGGAAATCTGTGATGAAGCCGCTGCCTGTGCTCTCTGCTTTACATCGGCAAGTTCTTCTTCCTTTTTCCTCGTATCTGCGCCTCTGGCTTTATCCTCCTTAATTTCCGTTTCCAGAACCCTCGCCCTGCCTTCCATGCCTGAGGCTACGCTTCCCTGCACCTTTGCCTGCTTCATAGAAGTATCCGCGGAAATCATTGCCGTCATACTCGCCTGCGAAAGACCGGTACTTTTACTTCCTGCGTTTGCGGTATTTTTGCTGCCGCCGGACATATCGTCCGCAGAGGAAGCCTTTTCCCGCTGCTGCTCCCTGCGCTGCTCCGCCTGGTGCTGTCTTAACTGCACATTCAGGTCGCTGATCTGCTGTTGTATCTCCTGCCGCTTCTTCATTTTTTCCTCTACCGACAGTTCTTCGTTGGAAGAAAGTTCCTGTAACTGCTTCTGCGCGTTGGCAATTTGGTTTTGGATATTCCGGCTGTACGGATCCGCCGCCTGTTTCGTTCCCATCTGCCCCATTTGTGTGTTTGTTCCATTGATACCGTTAATTGTCATTTTCTTTTTCCTCCTGAAATTAAAAATTGAAATTCCTTTGCTTCTTTTTAATCTATCGGAAAATAAAATCCCATATCAACATAAATTGCCGTAAAGCGGACTTTTTCTGTTGTAAACCCAAACACCTTTTACTATTCCGTCATCAACAGGATACTGAGGATAAACTCTTCATTTTTCACGCAAAAATCAATATCTCCAAAATATTTTCCCGCTATCCTGCGGATATTATTTAACCCATATCCGTGACTGTCCGTATTCCCTTTTGACGTGACCAAAAGTCCGCTTTCCGTATCACACCGCAGATTTCCTGTAAAACTGTTATGTACCTCGATCATATAAGCGTTATTCTTGCGGTACGAACAAATGGAAATATGCAATTCCCCGCTGCCCTCCGCATTTTCAACCGCATTCTGCAACGCGTTATTCAATATGACGCTGACGTCAAACGCGTTAATATTCGTATCGGTGGGATAATGAAAATCACAGATAAACGAAATATTCTTTTTTTGCGCTTCTGTTTCCCATTCCCGCAGGATAACGTCCGTTACCGGATTTCCGCTTTTCACCCCGCCCGTTGTTTCAATAAGCGCCGCCTTCAAATTCCTGACATAGTCTCTTGTTTCCTTCGTATTATTCCCCGCGTAAAGCCTTTCCAACGTAAGAACATGGTTTGTCATATCATGTTTCATGCTCCGGATATCCTGATACAGCTTTTCCACCTGTTCCATATGACGCTTTAAATTATCCGTCTGAAGGGAAATCAGCCGGTTCGCTAACTGTTCCTTCTGTGCCGCCTTTATATTCTGATAGAGCATTATCAGAATAACGACAACCGTTACCGCCGCTCCACAGTAAAGCCACAGCAGTATATCATACATTTCCGATGTTTTTTCATTTTCCTGTATATAAAATCTGCGGTAATAGCGTATGATTTCATATCCTAACGCCCCCAGAAACGACGGGATCACCAACAAAAGCAATTCCCGCTTTGTCATTTGCTCATACTTATATACATAACTTTTTGTAATAAAAGAAACGGCGCTATTGGTGATCACAAACAACATCATCAGATAAAACACGCAGACTCCGGCATAAACCGCAAATTGCGCGGACATCGGCGGCTGTTTCCGATACCATGCGGTATTTTCGATAAAATAATACAGTTTATCGTATAAAAGCTCCGCCATTGTGGAGGTAAACCAGCGCAATGAGAAATAGGTGACCGCAAGAAAGGCTTTCTGAATGTAATTCCTTCGTTCCAGTCCGCACATCAAAAGAAACGCCGCAAGACTTCCCAGCGCGTATGCCATGAACGTTGAAATATACAGATTCATGGCATAAAGCGCCAGCATTGTCAAAAAATAAATCGCCCCTGCCGCCAATGCCGCCTTCACGCTCCGTAAAAACGGTTTTACAAACTTATAAAGACAGTATCCCGCGATACAGAGATCGATTACCGAAACGATCTGCGTGAAACCGTTCATTCCGTATCCCCCTTCCTCTGGTTAAACCTTAAATAGCTTTTCACAAAGTCCTGATAATTCTGTTTTGCCATAAGAGCCTGTCCTTTTTTCAGATAAATGGTTGTAGCGTCATATTTTCGGATAAAATTGAAATTCACAAGGTACGCCCTATGAGGACGATAAAAATCCTCCCCCGCCTTTTTCTCCAGATCTTTCAGTTTCCCATAATATTCTATATCGTGATCCATCGTATGAACGATCACTTTCCGGTCAAACACTTCCGCATATACGATATCCTCGATATTTACCGTAATATGCGTTCCCCCCGTTGTTATCAAAAGGCTTGGCTTTTTTTGCTTCCCGCTTTGGGTTTCCGGCTTTTCAAACTTTTCTACCGCTTTATGTAACACCTCAAAGAATTTTTCATTCGTGAACGGTTTTACAAGATAGTGAAACGCAGCAACATCAAACGCCTGAAAAACATAATCCTCTATCGCGGTCACAAAAATAATGATGATCCGCCTGTCCGTCCGCCGAAGTTCCTTTGCCGCTTCAATCCCGTTTTTCCCCTGCATTTGGATATCCAGAAAAAGAATATCCGGCAGTTCTCCCGCAAGCAGTTCTTCTCCCGACCCGTATAACAAAATATCCGCCCGGGGATAGAGTTTCTTCACTTTATCCCCAAGCAGATCCCTTGTCGCTTTTTCATCATCGCAAATTCCTATCTTCATTTACGCACCTCTTCACAGCCGTTTTATAATATTATCGGAACGGTAAGAAATTTAACGTATAAAAAATGCCGTAAAAGAGATATATTATGTTGTGAAATCATCAACTAGCAGGCGACGGTCTTTTCATCAAGCCATTTCAGATATTTCTCCCGTATGGCTGCCTGTTCTTCTTCGTTGTCCCGCTCCTTACCGAGTTCTCCTACCTTATTAAGCTCCTCCTCGGATAATTCCCGCTCCGCAAACGTGTACACCACCTTATTCTCTTTCTCCACATGACGTTTTAAAAGGTTCGCGTAACTTCCGGCGCTGACAAGGATATGATACTTATTTTCCGTTCCCGAGTTGCTCTCATAAGCATTTAAAGCACTCTCAAGCTCTTCCAGATAATAACGCGCCAGATCGTGTTCCACGAGCATACCGTTGCGGATCAGTTTCTGCCCCACGTCACCGGACTGCTCGATCATGATCTTAAATAAAATTTCTTCTTCCTTGCCGTGATGATACTTATCCGCGTAATTTTTCCCGAAATCCACACACTCGCGGAGCAGCCCTACGTCTACTTTCGCTCCCTCCATGATGTCGCAGCAGATCTTTTTCAAGAAAATATAATACCTCACGATATTCTTATGCTCATCGGTTAATACGTCTATTCCCTGCATTGTTTCACCTTCCTCAGATTATTTTTAATACACTGCTGACGATACTATTCCCAATAAAGTAAAAAATTATTCTTCTTGCCACGCTTTACCGGAATCGATATAATAAGGTATAACTATGGTCTTTTAAAGACCGCACTGTCAAGGAGACGCGCAATATGAAAATAGTATTACAAAACCTGACAAAGAAATTTCCCGCCCGCGGCAAAAAGAACCGTGAGGACGTTATCGCCGTCAACGATTTTACATTTGAGATACCCGACGGCAAACTCATCGGACTTCTCGGGCCTTCCGGCTGCGGGAAAAGTACCACGCTGAATTTAATCTGCGGTCTTTTAAAACCTACGAGCGGTAAGATCTACTTCGGAGACGACGACGTAACGCTGCTTCCGCCGGAAAACCGCGGCGTGGGTCTTGTTTTCCAGAATTATGCCCTCTACCCGCATATGACCGTGAAACAGAACATCATTTTCCCTCTGGAAAATCTCAAAGGCGCGGATAAATTAACCAAACAACAGATGGCGGACCGCGCTCTTGAAGCGGCAAAACTGGTTCAGATCGACGAGCTTATGGAACGCAGACCGGGCGAACTGTCCGGCGGACAGCAGCAGCGTGTAGCCATTGCCCGCGCGCTGGTAAAAATGCCCCGGGTTCTTCTGCTGGACGAGCCTCTCTCTAACTTGGACGCCAGACTACGGCTCCAGACAAGGGAAGAAATCCGCCGTATCCAGCGTGAAACCGGAATAACCACCGTATTCGTAACCCATGACCAGGACGAAGCCATGAGCATTTCCGATATGATCGTGGTCATGAAAGACGGCGTTGTACAGCAGATTGGGAAACCGCAGGAGGTGTATGACAACCCCGTTAATCTTTTTGTCGCTAAATTCTTAGGAACGCCCCCGATCAATGTTTTTGAGGGAAAAGTTTCGGGCAATACTCTCTATATCGGCAAAGACGCGGTACTTACCACCGAAGGTATCGGCGATATGGACGTGTACGCGGCGATCCGCCCGGAAGGCTTCCTGCCGGACGACAACGGCGCCCTTGTATGCCGCCTGAACCGCGTGGAAGTTATGGGACGCGACGGCAGCGTGATCTCCACACATGAATGTTCCCTGAACCCCGCCGTCCGTTCCATCATCAATTCCGACAGCGTGATCGACACGGAAGCGGATACGGTACGCTTTAACCTGAAACCCCGCAAAGTTTTCCTGTTTCACAAAGAAACCGAAGAACGGCTTCCCGGTATAAAGGAGTACGAAACCAATGGAAAATAACAATAAAAAAGCGTGGCTGTATCTTCTGCCCGCCGTTATATTTTTAGGTATCTTCATGATCTATCCGCTCATCGACGTATTTGTTTATTCCTTCGAGGAAGGATATAACTTCGCGTCGCAGACATACTTCGGGATCGGGTCATACAACTATTCTTATGTGCTGCACGACCCGTATTTCCTACAGGCGGTAAAAAATACGTTCATACTCGTGATAATCACCGTTCCCGTCTCCACGGCGCTGGCTCTGCTGATCTCCCTCGGTTTAAGCTCCATCAAGCCTCTGCGGGATCTGTACCAGACGGTTTATTTCCTGCCATACGTCACCAATACGCTTGCCGTAGGACTTGTTTTTATGATCTTATTTAAAAAGACGCCGTATACCGACGGACTGATCAATCTTATGCTGGGCTGGTTCGGCGCGGGTCCCGTCGATTTTATTGACGGACCTTACGCCGCAAAACTGTTCGTGCTGTGCTTTTACACGATCTGGGTCGTTCTTCCTTTTAAAATTTTAATCCTAACCGGCGCCCTCGCGTCGGTAAACCGGGACTACTATAACGCCGCACGGGTAGACGGCACGTCAGCTTTTCGGATATTCCGTAAAATAACGCTGCCTATGATCTCTCCCATGGTATTTTACCTGATCATCACGGGATTTATCGGGGCATTTAAGGCTTATAGCGACGCGGTCGCCCTGTTTGGAACGGATCTGAACGCGGCAGGCATGAACACCATTGTGGGGTATATTTACGATATGCTGTACGGCGACAGCGGCGGATATCCGTCCTACGCTTCGGCGGCGGCTATTCTCCTGTTTGCCATCGTTCTGACCATCACCTGCATTAATCTTCTCGCAAGTAAAAAACATGTTCATTATTAAAGAGGTAAAAATGAAAAATCAACCGGATTACAATACAATTCAAAAACAAGCCGGCAGGCGCGGCATGATTTTTAAGATACTCGTCTATACCCTGCTTTCCGTCTGGGCAGTCGTCGTCCTGTTTCCGTTCTATTGGATGATCCTGACCTCGGTGAAAAGCTACGGTTCCTATAACGCCGAGTATACGCCTTCTTTCTTTACGCTGTCGCCGACCGTCCAAAACTATATCGACGCGTTTACCACGGTATCCCTCGGACGATATCTTCTTAATACACTGATATTTACCGTGATCACCACGGGGATCATGATGGTAGTCATCACCCTCGCCGCGTTTGCGTTCGCGCGTTTGGAATTTCGCGGGAAAAATCTTGTATTTACGCTGTTCCTTTCACTGATGATGATACCGAACGAACTGGTGGTCATCACCAATTTTGTGACCGTGACAAACTGGGGAATGCGCAACACTTTCCTCGGTCTGATCCTGCCCTCGGTCACGTCGGTATTTTACATCTATCTGTTAAAAGAAAATTTTTCGCAGATACCGGACGAACTGTACTATGCCGCCAAGGTTGACGGAACGTCGGATCTGCGGTACCTGCGCCGGGTTATGATACCGATCTGCAAACCTACCATTATCACCATTATCATACTGAAAGTGATCGAGTGCTGGAACTCTTATGTGTGGCCGCGCCTTATCACCGACGATTCCGCTTACTATCTGGTTTCCAACGGTATTCAGGAAATCCGTGAAAACGGTTTCGGCAGGGAAAATATTCCCGCGATGATGGCGGCGGTTGTGGTGATTTCCGTACCGCTCGTGATCCTTTTCCTTATTTTCCGCAAAAAGATCATGGCGGGCGTTTCACGGGGAGGTATGAAGGGATGAATACACTGCGAAAAACAACTTCTTTTCTGTTTATGTGCCTGTGTCTGATCTCCTTTACCGGCTGTCACGGTTCACGGGGAATGAAGGAATTTACCGTTCCTGAAGAATTTGATACGTCCAAAAACTATGAGATTACTTTCTGGGCAAAGAACGACACCAACAAAACGCAGACCGACATTTACAAAGCGGCGATTTCCGATTTTGAAAACGTCTATCCGAATATCACGGTAAATCTGCGCCTGTACACGGATTACGGCAAGATTTACAATGACGTTATCACCAATATTTCAACAGGCACAACGCCCAATGTGTGCATTACCTATCCGGACCACATCGCGACATACCTGACGGGAGACAATATTGTTGTTCCGCTGGACGACTTATTTGTCGATGAAAAATATGGTTTTGGCGGAAACGAAGTCCTCTTTGACGCTCCCGCGTTTGACGAGATCATTCCTCAGTTTTTAGGGGAATGCCGCGTCAAAGAACATTACTACGCCATACCTTTTATGCGTTCCACGGAAGCCTGCTACATCAATAAAACATATGTGGAAGCGCTGGGATTTACGCTTCCCGACGAGCTGACCTGGGATTTTATCTGGGAAGTTTCCGAAGCCGCGCTGCAAAAAAACAGCGACGAAACTTACCGGATCAACAACCAGAAAGTAATGATACCGTTTATTTATAAATCAACGGATAACATGATGATACAAATGCTCCGCCAGAAAAATGCCGATTATTCCGACGATAACGGCGAGATCCTGCTTTTTAACCACGACACGGCGGATATTTTGTATACGATCGCCGATCATACGCAAAACGGCGCTTTTTCCACATTTAAAATATCGGGATACCCTGCCAACTTCCTCAACGCGGGACAATGTATTTTTGCCATAGACTCCACGGCGGGCGCCACATGGATGGGCACTGACGCGCCTCTGTGCGACATCAGCGCGGACGCGCTTGTAGAATTTGAGACGGCGGTCATGCCTGTCCCACAGTTTGACCCTTCCAATCCCCAGATGATCTCCCAAGGACCCTCCGTCTGCATTTTCAATAAAGAGGATCCCGATGAGGTTCTTGCTGCATGGCTGTTTGCGCAATATCTGTTGACAAACGACGTACAGATTGCCTACGCCAAAACGGAAGGCTATGTACCCGTGACCTCAAAAGCGCAAAATTCCGCCGAATATCAGGATTATCTGTCGCGGGGCGGCGAGGATAATTCCACTTACTACGACATCAAGATCCTGGCTTCCAAACTGCTGCTCGACAATATCGGCAACACGTTCGTAACGCCTGTATTTAACGGTTCCGCCTCCTTGCGTGACGCTTCCGGACAGCTTATTGAAAATGTGACAAAATCCGTTCGCAGAAAAGAAACCGTAGACGACGCCTATATCGAAAAACTTTTTGGCGACGTCAATTCCCTCTACCGCCTTGACCAGCGCAGCCATACCGCGGCAGGCAGGGAGGAATTAGGCAGATTACCTGTGACTTCCGTTATTTTACTGGGGGCGCTTGCCTTTATATGGATTTTGATCATCTGTTACGCCCTGTGGAAT
>JAMPBI010000069.1 GCA_023666775.1 Alistipes sp.
GGCTCATCGAAATGCCCTGTGCAATGGAGTGCGCGAGGATTTCTTTTGTGCAATCCGTTAACACGGATTTCATTGCAGGGCTTTTGACACCGGAAGCCTATTAAATCAAAAAAGAGCGGCATAACACCGCTCGTTTTAAGTATTTATCATTCCTTCTCTTCCATCACGCTCAGATACGCCGGACGAATGATCTTACCCATACCGATAAGCTCCTCGATACGGTGCGCGCTCCAACCCACGATACGCGCGATCGCGAACAACGGCGTAAAAAGTTCCGACGGGATCCCTAACATTTCATACACAAATCCGCTGTAGAAATCCACATTCGGACTTACGCCCTTAAAGATCTTACGCTTCTGGGCGATGATCTCCGGCGCGATCTTCTCAATGCTGTTATAAAGACGCATATCCTTATCCTTGCCTTTTGACTCGGCAAGTTTCTCCACAAAGCCCTTAAAAATACGCTCTCTCGGATCCGAAAGAGAATATACGGCGTGACCCATGCCATAGATCAATCCCTTTTTATCAAAAACCTCGCCGTCCAGCATTTTAACCAGATAACTGCGCAGTTCGTCCTGATCGTCCGTATCCTTCACATTCTTATGGATATCCTCAATCATCTCCATGACCTTGATGTTGGCGCCGCCGTGTTTCGGACCCTTCAATGAAGACATTGCCGCCGCCATCGCCGAATATGTATCGGAACCGGAAGACGTTACGACTCTCGTGGTAAAGGTGGAATTATTACCGCCGCCGTGTTCCATATGCAGCATTAGTGCTACGTCCAGCACCTTTGCCTCAATTTCCGTGTACTTCTTGTCAGCGCGCAGCATTGACAACAGATTTTCGGCTGTTGACAGTTTACGGCTCGGTCTATGTATATACATACTCTCGTCATTCTCATAATGATTGTACGCGTGATATCCGTAAACGGCAAGCATTGGAAACGTACTGATCAGCTGGATACACTGCCGGATACTGTTCTCCAGATTTGCCAGATTAAGGTTCTTATCATACGAAGACAAGGTCAGGATACTTCTGGTCATGGAATTCATGATATCCCTTGTAGGCGCTTTCATGATAACGTCCCTTGTAAAATTGGTAGGGAGCGTCCTCGCGGAAGCAAGAACCCTGCAAAACTCCGCCAGTTCTTCCTCGGACGGTTTACTGCCAAATAACAGAAGATACGCCGTTCTCTCAAAACCGAAACTGTCCTTCGACTCGTTGATCAGCGATTCCACTCTGTAGCCGCGATACCAGAGTTCACCGTCGCATGGAACGCGCTCTCCGTTCACGTCCTTAAAGGATATGATCTTGGAAATATTCGTAAGCCCCGTCAATACGCCTTTACCGTTCGGATCGCGCAGACCCCTGTACACCCCATATTCTTTAAACAACTCGTCGGAAACCGTATCATTCTCTACGCAAAGAGGTTTCACTTTTTCCGCATATCTTAGGATTTCCTTTTCATACCCCATACATCAGCCCTCCTGTTTTGTTGTACCATTGGATAAATAATTAAGACTAAGAAGTCAGATTAAGTTCATTGGTTTAGGTTCATTGGTATTTATCATACCATAGGTAAAATTTTTTCGCAACGAACTTTATGGAATTTTAACAATTTAGTCAAAAAATTAACGATTTATCCATATTTTCAGGAGAGCCTGCCTCTTATAAAAGGCTTAACTTCTCAATAAATTTTTCGCGTCCTGCTCCTCGCCGAGACTGTTCTTATCCTCTTCGATCTCATTTAATTTTCTCCTGCAATGAGCGTCCTCCGCGATTGCCCGCATGATCCGGTTGATATCCTCCGGCGAAAACATTCCGATCGCTTTGCTCAGATCGTCGATATTATTGCGGTTTACCCTCAGCGTGCCTCCCCGGGACAACGGAATGGAAAGAACATTATCCGTCTGCGACATATCGCCAAGACACAACGCGTCACTCTCGGAATCAAACAGAAAAAGAACGCCGTTATATGTGATCATTCCCTCGTCGTCCGCCAGCAAAGACCACTTCCCCGGATTGCCCCCGCTTACCTTCTCGCCGACGATCCTGTCGGATTTTTCCTTTCTCTCCGGACCGCCGCCGATCTTTTCGTTCATATCCTCCCACACGGTATCGTTTTTCACGAAATCCTCACTCTGCTTTTTCCATGTACCGTATTTTTCCTTTACCGCCGCGCCTGCTGCCGCACCGTAAACCGTTCCTGTTCCCAAAGACCCTATATTCATATCCTTTTTCCTCCTTACTCCGTCTTTCCGTCCTCTTCTTCCTGTTCTTTTAACAGTTCCTTTGCCTCCGCTTTCGCCGCTTCTTTCTCAAGCCGTTCCTTCTGTTCCTCTTTCAGCATATCAATATCCTTGTCAATCTTTTCCATCAGCTTATCCCATTCCTCCAGCGTAAACTCGGAACCGCCGGTCCGGAACTTCTCCGGTCCGTTCTTAATGCGCTCCTGCACATAATCCGTATATTGATTCAGCGCCTTTCTCCATGCTTCAAGAACAAAATGTTCTAAATTATTTTCCGTATCTTCGTCGATCTTATTGGGATCCGCCTCATAGCCCTTTACCTGACCGTCTTCTCTTTTTTCTTCCACATAAACGGATTCCTTTTCCTTGTCCACCTGCGCTTTATACACATACCCCTCTTCGATACAGATTTTCACATAGTCGCACTGCTCATAGGAAATTCCCCTGACGCCGCACTCCGATACCGCCTGAGACGTTACGCTTCTTGCCGTCAGGACCGTTATCCGCGAAGAAGCGCCGTACAGATATCCGTTTTCCGAAATTTCCTTCGGCAAAAGAGCGTTATCCTCTCTTTTATCCGAAATTTCCGTTTCCCCGCCTGCCATCTTCCCCTTCAGGCTTCCGAGAAAATCTTCGGCAAAATCCTTTTCCTTTCCCCGTGCCTTTCCTTTTTCCGTCTGCTTCTGATATACCGTCTGGGCTATCTTGTTAATATTCATATTCTTCACCTTGACCTTTCCAAATCCGTTTTTAAAATTTCCCTTCCCCGCCGCAGATTCGTTTTGACCGTACTCTCCGGCATGTCCAGCGCTCTCGCTATCTCCTTAATGGAATAATCTTCATAATAAAATAAATACAAAGGCTGCCTGTATTTCTCGGAAAGAGCAAGAACGCGCCACAGCGTTTCGTCTTCCTCCAGCCCCGGCACCTTCATGTAGACTTTCTCCCCATGAAATTCCTTGTCCATTCCCACCGTCGTCTGCTGCCACTTGCTCTTGAGCAGGTCTTTTGACAGATTAATGGCAGTGCGGATCAGCCACGCCTTCTCATGTTCTTCGCTTTCAAAAACAGGGTGGTACCGCAAAAGTTTGATAAATGTCTCCTGCAATACGTCTTCCGCGTCTGCATGGGATCTCACCTCAGCGAATGCCACCCTGAAAACCAGCGGACAATACTTCTTAAAGTATTCCTCCAGCCGTTTCTGTTCTCTCTCCATATATTTCCCTGCTTTTCATCCCATTTATAATAATACGATTGAGACTTAAAAAAAGTTTCAAAATATATATCGAAAAAAATATTTAATTTATTACTCCTGCCCTCTCAACCGTTCCACAACGCTCTCTTTCATCATATATTTGTACGCGGCAACCGGGATCAGACAGGAAATCCCCACCAGAACCGGAATGCACACAAACACCGGAGCGACCTCAAAATGTCCCGCAAAGAACCAAATCTGACCCGCGAACGCTTCCACAAGAAACGTGCAGAGCGCCATTCCCACGGTAAGAACCACCGCCACGGTAAACGCCGCGTACAAAATTCCTTCCCATGCCAGCATGTTCCTCAACTGTTTCCCCGTCATGCCTACCGCTTCCATCATGGAAAATTCCCGCTTCCTGCTCAATATTCCCGTCACGATCGAATTAATAAAGTTCAGAATACCGATCAACGCGAGAATAAAACTCAAAAGACCGCCCACGACCGCAATCGTAAATTTCAGATGTTCAAACTCCTCCTCGAAAATCTTGCGGGAATTATAATCCAGATCCATTCTTTTTCCGGTCGTGTAATCCGAAATCCACTCCTCCATCGCGCCCACATCTTCGCCGTCTTTCAGATTGAGAACGGAAAGCATGGCTCCTTCCGGTTTCACATGCCGGATCCACTCCTCTTCGGGCAGAAGGATCTCCGCCGCGATCGTCCCGAAAAACTGCGTTGACAGTGCGTACTCCATATTCGCCAGCGCCATGACTTCATACTCTTTACTGCTTCCGTCCGGAAATTCCACTAATATTTTTTCGCCTATGTCATAACACTTTTCATTACTTTCCGACATCATAAACGTTCCCGCGATACAATAATCCCCCGTCATAAATTTTTCCGGATCGACCGTTCCTTCAATAAGCGTCAGCCGATCCAGCACCCAGCGGCTCACTCCGTAACCGAACAGCTTCACTTCATGACTGTCCTCAAACTCTTTCAGCTCGTAATCCGAGAATATCCATGCGTTTTCTTCCGCGCCGATGAACTCCAACGTCCTTTCGTATGCCGCGCCGCTCACTTTATGCCACGTTTCCAGATGGTAAATATCCTCATGGGTAAACGCGATACCGGAAGCCTCCAGATCCTCTATCACCCCGCTGTCTATGGCGGAAAAATTGCGTTGTCTCGCATACACATTCTGCACGGTAGCGTCCTTGATAATAAAATCCCCCACAATGCTGTTTTCCATAAACTTATCCATGTCAAATCCCCGGATCGTGCTATACACCGCATTGAGTAAAATCATACTGAGCGATACGGACAGAACGACAAGCAGTACCTTTTTCGGCGTGCGCTTTATATTTCCCCACGCCATGGAAACCGCCGTAACTTTCCTGCTCTTCTTCGTCTTTGACATAATTTTCATACGGCTGTTTTCTACATACCGCACCGCCTCTATGGGCGATACCTTCGCCGCCAGCCTGCATGGCCGGACACAGCTTATCCACACCGTGATCAGGGTAAACAGACCCGCCCCCAGAAATATCCACGGATTTACCGTTATACGCGTTACCGCCTTCATGTCAAAATTATCAATAATGATCGGAACCAGCCTCATTCCGATAAGATAACCCGCGAGAAGTCCCGCCGGAATACTCACCGCGGAAATGCAGAATGCCTGTATATAAACGATTTTCTTTAACTGCTTTCCTGTCGTTCCGATGGTTTTTAAAAGACCGTAACTGCGGATATCCGCAGAAATGCGAATATAAAAAATGTTATAAATGATCAGATAGCCCGAAATAACGATCAGCAGCAAAAGTCCTGCGATCAGCAGTACCGTGATAAGATCCACATAAGAACCCGCATACGCCCAGTTCACGCCGTAAGGCGTTATCTCCGGATCATAACCGTTCCGTATCAGAAGTTCCCGCACCTTTCCCTCAATGTCATAACTGTTATCAAAATAAAAATCAAACTGCGCATAACCCGAAGGATCCGAGTCGTCATACGGTCCCGTAGGTATCGGCACGTTTTTATCGCACCATGCCCGGGAAATAAAAATCATCTGCGCGTTAGAAACAATATCACCCTCAAAGAAACCGCATACCGTAAATTCTTCCGTGACCGTCTTCTCCCCGACCGCAAATGTAAGCGGGAGTTTCACGCCCAATTCGCGGGGCAGTCCCATCGCGTCAAGGACCAGCGTACTCACCGCGCAGTCCCCATAATTTACGGGAAGAGTTCCCGTAGTCGGTTCGCAAAAACTGAACTTCGCGTAATTTTCATCTACGCAGCCGATCTCCGACGGCGTCTTTAATAATTCCGCGTTTAAGGCATATCCGACATACAGCCTTACTCCCCACTCCTTTATGGCGCCGTCCCGGGAAAGTTTTTCCACATCTTCGGGAAGACAATACTTCACGCCTGCGTGGGAACTTCCGCCCACCTGTCTCATCGTTGACTCCTGAACGCTCTTTAACATATAATCCCCGATGGTAAATACCGTCGTAAACATAACCGCCGTCAGTATCACCGCGAAAACCGCGATTAGATTTTTCCCCTTTTCGCTGAGAAGTTTCCTCATGGCAAGACGGCGCAGCGCCTTTTGATTTTTCACCTTACTCATGGCGCTCACCTGCCTTACTGTCCTTAATGATCTTTCCGTCCTCTATTCTTATGATCCGCTCCGCCATCTGCGCGATTTCCTCATTATGTGTTATCATAACGATCGTCTGGTTGAACCGTGTCCCCAGCACCTTCAAAAGCCCCAGCACGTCCTGACTGGTTCTCGAATCAAGATTTCCCGTAGGTTCGTCCGCCAGCAGGATCGCCGGTTTTGCCGCCAGCGCCCTCGCGATGGCGACGCGCTGCTGCTGACCGCCCGATAACTGGCTTGGCATACTGTTCACCTTTTCCTTTAATCCCAATACGCCGATCACCTCGTTTACATAGTCCACGTCAATCTTATTTCCGTCCATTTCAATGGGAAACACAACATTCTCATAAACATTCAGTACCGGAACAAGATTAAACGCCTGAAAAACAAATCCAATCTTCCTTCTCCTGAAAATCGTCAGAGAATCGCCCGGCAATCCGGAAATATCCTTTCCGTCGATGATGACCGTGCCGGACGTGGGGATATCCAGTCCTCCAAGCATATGTAACAGCGTGGATTTACCGCTTCCGCTGGTTCCCACCACCGCCACAAATTCACCGCTTTCAATGGACAGATTTACATTATCCAGCGCCTTGACCTGACTTTCCCCCGTTCCGTAATACTTCCTTAACTCCTTTGTCACTAAAACACTCTCACTCATCTTTCTTCTCCCTTCCGAAACTGCCTATTAAACAAAAAATAGCCTATGCCTCTATCAGACAACATAGACTATATCACATTATTCTTTCTTCCTTCTTTCAGAAATATGACAGTTTTGAAAGATTTCATCAACCTTTGGGAAGATACATTTCAAAACAGCTTCCTTCCCCCTGTTTTGACTTTACCCGGATATAACCGTTCTGCTCCTCCACGATCTGCCTGGAAAGATACAGTCCGATCCCCACGCCTTCTTCCCTGTCCGCCTGCTTTCCCCGGTAAAACCGCTTGAAGATCAGCGGGATTTCCTCTTCCGGAATACCCGCTCCCTCGTCGCTCACCGACAGCCGGACAAAATTCTCCGTTTCCCCGATCTCAACGGATATCTTGCCGCCCCGGGGCGAATATTTTACGGCATTATCCAGAATATTCAAAAAAGCCTCCTGCGTCCACCGGAAATCAAACCTCGCCTCAATCCTCTCCGTCCCGCTGTCCGTCCTCCGATCCAGCCGGATATCCTTCAGCCTGCGCTTTCCTTCAATCTGCTTTTCACATTCCCCCACAAGTTCCGCGATTTCCTGCTTGCAGGGTTCCAGCTTAAATGTCCCCGTTTCCAGCCGCGACGTCTTTACGAGAAAACGGATCAATTCCTCCAGTTTCTTTGACTGCGTAAAAATCTCCTCCACCAGAGCGCCGCTTTCCTCATCAAGACAGCGTTCTTTCAAAAGCTGGCTGTACAGCATGATATTGGCAAGGGGCGTTTTCGTCTGATGGGAAATATCCGACAGCAGTTCCTGTATTTTGTTCCGCTCCTCTTCCACCCTGTCCGAAGACTGTTTTGAGGACGCGAGAAAACGTTTCCACTTCACTTCCAGCTTGGAAAGCTCCGTCTCGTCATAATCCGACTCGCGAAACGTTCCCCCGACCGCGCTGTCAACCATCTGATTTAGTTTGTCATAAGTCTGTTTTCTGATAAACATTATTGATTTCTCCAGATATATCCGATCCCGTACACCGTCTGAATATACTCAGGCTTCGCCGGGTTTTCTTCCAACTTATCACGCAGCCTCTTAATGGAAACCGACAGCGCGTTTTCATCAACAAACTCCGCCCCGTCGGTCCAGACCGCGTCTATCAGCATAGTTCTTGTCAGTTTTCTTCCTCTGTTATCGATAAGAACTTTCAACAGCTTCTGCTCCGTGCGGCTCAGCTCCACGCTCTGATCGTTTTTCCGGAAAACCAGCTTGTCAAAATCAAAGCGGAAAACATCATTTTCAAATAAATGGCTCTCCACGCTTCCTCTCCGCTTTAAAACCGTCTCGATCCTTGCCCTGAGAACCATCAGGCTGAACGGTTTCGTGATATAATCGTCCGCTCCTAATTGCAGACCCCGCACTTCGTCCATCTCCGTGTCGTTCGCGGTGAGCAGGATAACCGGAAGTTCATAGTTTTGTCTTATCTTACGCAAAAGATCAAACCCGTTTCCGTCCGGCAGATTAACGTCCAAAATCAGTAGGTCCAGATTGTTCCAGTCCAATTTCTCCGCCTCGCCGATACTGTACGTCTGAACAAAATCATATTCGTCATTCTTTAACGCCAACACGATCCCGCCGTTTAATCCTCTGTCGTCTTCCACAATTCCTATCCGTTTCATAAATCCTAATACCCTAAATTCTCATGGATCAAAATAACTTCGTATTCCCGTCCGGACGGTTTCGTCCAGAAAACCGAAAATCCCCTGCATATCCTTTCCGGACTTGCGCAATCATAACAGCGGTCGCCTTTTACCGCGCACGGCGTCTTTTTCCCCAGTCGTTTCGCGTTCAGCGGCGCCGCGATATTCCTTGCCCTGTAAAGAGCCTTTTCATAATCCGCCGCGATCTTATTTTCACCTGCCACCAGATACACCTTCTCATGTCCAAACATGGTTCCCGCCACACGGTTGCAGTTCCCGTCAATATTAATGATCTCACCCGTCCGCGCGACGCCGTTTACGGAAGAAATGTATATGTCCGCCGTCTGCGCCTCTTTAAGAATTTCGACGCCCGTCTTTCCTTCCGGCACTTCCCAATGCCACAACACTTTGTTATGACTTTTTAGTTTATCAAAAAGCCCCATTTCCTTTAACGTCATGGAACCGCCAAAGCCTACCGTTCTTCCGTCAATACTGCCGTCCAGATATTTCGCGGCGTCCTCTTTTGTATCAAACTCCGACACCTGATATCCCAGTCTTTCTAAATTCTCCTTTAATTCCTTAAAATCCATATTCCGTTCCTCCCTGATCAACAATGGCAGAGGAAATACCACAAACCGCGCCTTCCTCTGCCATTCATTTTGTTTCAATGATCACATCTTCTCAATCTTGTTGTACCGGATATCCAGAAACTCATTGATATCCTTCTTGTAGCACCTTCTCAACTGGTCGTCATAACCGAAGATCATCCACGGCATCTGCGCGCTCATCGCCTCCAGCACACGGCGTGCCTCCGGCTCATCTGCCACGATAAAAGA
>JAMPBI010000006.1 GCA_023666775.1 Alistipes sp.
CAAGGTGAGCGACGAGACGCTGATCGGAACGGCGCCGGATATTACAAGACATTTTATTGAACTGCGCGGCATAGGTATAGTAGATGTAAAGACCTTGTTCGGCGTCCAGAGCGTTAAGGAAACGCAGACCATCAATATGGTTATCAAGCTGGAAGAGTGGAACAGGGAGAAGGAATACGACAGGCTGGGACTGGAGGAGGAATATACGGAGTTTCTCGGAAATAAAGTGGTCTGTACCACCATTCCGATCCGGCCGGGACGAAATCTTGCCGTTATCGTGGAATCCGCCGCGGTCAATTACAGGCAGAAACAGATGGGGTACAATGCGGCAAAGGAACTTTACAACCGGGTTCAGCAGAATAATTTTGCACCGAAAATAAAGAACGAAGGATAGGTATCGGCATGAAAGATATTTGTTTTGGCATAGACGTGGGTGGAACAACGATTAAGATCGGGCTGTTTGAGACGACGGGAAAACTTGTCCACGGGTTTGAAATCCCGACGAGGAAAGAGGAGTCGGGACGGTTTGTTCTTTCGGATATCGCGGCTGCCATCGAAAAGGAATTGTCGGACAGAAAACTGGAGAAAGACAGAGTGCTTGGGATCGGGATCGGCGTTCCGGGACCGGTGCTGGACGACGGAACGGTAAACAACTGCGTTAATGTCGGCTGGGGCGTGATCAATGTATCCGAAGAACTCGGCAGGCTGACGGAACTTCCCGTTAAGACGGGAAATGACGCTACGGTTGCCGCGTTAGGAGAAAGCTGGCAGGGCGGCGCGAAGGGGTATGACAATCTTGCGATGTTTACTCTGGGAACCGGCGTGGGTGGCGGTATCCTCATTAACGGGAAAGCGGTGAACGGAAGCCACGGCGCGAGCGGAGAGGTCGGTCATATGACGGTCCTTTATGACGAAACCGAAAAATGCAACTGCGGCAAAACGGGCTGCCTTGAGCAGGCGGCTTCCGCAACGGGTATTGTCCGTCAGACGGGAAAACTTTTGAAAAATTCGACGGTTCCTTCCGTTCTGCGCGACAGGGAGAACTTAACCGCGAAAGACGTTTTTGACGCGGCAAGGGACGGCGACGGACTTGCGAAAGAGGCGGTGGATATTCTGGGAAAATATCTCGGGATTGCCATGTCCCATGTGGCATGTGTCTCCGATCCGGAAATTTTTGTGCTGGGAGGCGGCGTGTCGAAAGCGGGACGGATTTTGACGGACGCGGTAGAAAAAAATTACAGGAAATATGCTTTTCACGCAAGCCGCGACGCGAAAATCGTATTGGCGGAGCTGGGTAATGACGCCGGAATGTACGGCGCGGCGAAACTTGTTTTAGAAGATTGATCAGGATAGGTTGAATCGATGTCACAGAATATATTGAATGAATTGGAACAGATCGTGGGAGAAGAAACGGTTCTTGTGAACGAACCCATGAATAAACATACAACGTTTCGGATCGGCGGACCGGCGGATTATTTTGTCCGGCCCTCAGGCATTGAACAGATCGCGGCGGTCATACGGCTCTGCCGCGGACAGCAGGTGCCGTATTTTGTTATGGGAAACGGAAGCAATCTGCTGGTTGGCGACGGAGGCTTCCGCGGGGTGATCGTACAGATTTATGATAATTTCCAGCACATAAGCTGGCACGGAAACCGCGCGGTGGTGCAGGCGGGCTGTCTTTTGTCAAAATTTGGGAATGAAGCGGCGGTAAAGGGACTCAGCGGTTTTGAATTTGCGACGGGAATACCGGGAACGATGGGAGGCGCCGTGGCGATGAACGCGGGCGCTTACGGCGGAGAGATGAAAGATTGTCTGATCAATGCCACGCTGATGGATACGGACGGCTATACGGGGCTTTATTCGGTCGATGAACTGGAACTGGGATACCGTACATCGATCGCCTCAAAGAACGACCGGATCGTTCTGAAAGCCGAGATCCGGCTGAAAGAAGGAAATCCCGATGAGATCCGCAGAAGGCTCCGGGAACTCAGGGAAGCGAGAAAACAAAAACAGCCGTTGGAATTTCCGAGCGCGGGAAGTACATTTAAGCGGCCGGAGGGGTATTTTGCCGGAAAGCTGATCGAGGACGCGGGATTTAAGGGATATCGGTGCGGAGGAGCCATGATCTCGGAGAAACATTCCGGCTTTCTGATAAACTATGATAACGCGACGGCGGAAGATGTACTCAATTTAGTACAGATTGTTCAAAAAGGTGTTTTTGAGCAATTTGGTGTAGAACTTGAGCTGGAAATAAAAAAACTTGGTGAATTTTAGGCTTGACTTGTAAAGAAATATATTGTAATAATTAGAGGTATTGAAACCATGCAGATGGAGGAATGACTCATGAGAATGGTTATTGTTACAGGACTGTCGGGCGCAGGAATGAGCACGGCGCTGAATATGTTTGAGGACATGGGATATTACTGTGTGGATAATATGCCGATATCGCTGATCATAAAGTTCGCGGAATTGGTTTACGCGCAGGAAACGGCTTATTCCAATGTGGCTCTGGGCGTTGATATACGAAGCGGCAAGGGGCTTTTGGAATTGGAAAATGTTCTTGAAAATCTTGTAAATAACCGTTACTACTATGAGATCCTGTTTCTGGACGCCAGCGACGAGGTACTGCTAAAGCGGTATAAGGAGACGAGGAGGACGCATCCGCTTGCGAAGACGGAACGTATTGACAAGGGGATCACCCTTGAGAGAAAAAGGCTGGATTTTTTAAAGAAACAGGCGGACTACATCATTGATACATCAACGCTTCTGACGAGGGAGCTGAAACAGGAACTTGAGAAGATATTTGTGATGGACAAGAAATTCAGCAACCTGATCGTAACGGTTTTATCCTTTGGCTTTAAGTACGGGATCCCAAACGACGCCGATCTGGTTTTTGACGTCCGTTTTCTGCCCAATCCGTATTATTTGGAAGAACTGCGCCCGCTGACGGGAAACGACGAGGCGATCCGGCAGTATGTGCTGGGATTTGACGCGGCGAAGGAATTTTTGAATAAACTGGTGGACATGATCAAGTTTCTCATTCCCAATTACGTTCTGGAAGGGAAAAACCGTCTGGAGATAGCGGTGGGCTGCACCGGCGGAAAGCACCGTTCCGTTACGCTGGCAAACGCGCTGTTCCAGGCGCTTGACGGTAACGATTACGGTGTGAAGATCGAACATCGTGATATTGATAAGGACGCGGTCCGCAAGAAGTAAACGGAGGAGTTTTCAATGTCATTTTCATCGGAAGTGAAAGATGAACTTTCCAGACAATTTCCCGGCGCCCGGCACTGTCAGATATCGGAACTCGCCGCAATATTCAGCTTATGCGGAAGTATCATGATATCGGCGGATAATTCCTATTCGCTTAAAGTGGTCACGGAAAATGTTATTGTGGCGCGCAAGTTTTATAAACTTTTAAAACTGGCATTCGACGTAGAGGCAGAAATTGCCATAGCGCCCAGTAACAGGCTGAATAAAAGCAACGCGTATACTGTAATAATAAGAAAGCATGAAAGCGCATTGCGGATTTTACAGGCGTTCCGGGTTGTTAAGGACGACGGCGAGATCTTTGAGGAAGTGATGGTCGGTAATCTGATCACGCAGCAGGCATGCTGTAAACGTGCTTTTATCAGAGGAGCTTTTTTATCTGCGGGTTCCATAAGCGACCCCAATAAGTTTTATCATCTTGAGATTGTATGTGACACGAAGAACAAAGCGTTGCAGCTTAAAAATATGATCAATAGTTTTGAACTGGAATCCAAAGTTGTTCCGCGTAAGAAGAACTATGTAGTTTATATTAAAGAAGGAACGCAGATCGTTGAAATGTTAAATGTAATGGAAGCCCATGTCGCGCTGATGAACCTGGAGAACGTTAGGATTTTAAAGGAAATGCGAAACAGCGTGAACCGCAGGGTGAATTGTGAAACCGCCAATTCCAACAAGACGGTGGTGGCGGCGGTAAAGCAGATCAGGGATATCGAATATATCCGTGATACGGTGGGGCTGGAGAGTTTGAGCGAGGGACTTTCGGAGGTAGCGAGAGTGAGGCTTGAAAATCCTGACGTTGCGCTAAAGGATCTGGGGGCGCTGCTTTCGGTTCCTGTGGGTAAGTCGGGAGTGAACCACAGACTAAAGAAAATAAGTGAAATTGCAGAAAGCCTGAGAGGCAATAAGGAGGAGTAATTATGACGACAAAGAACATTACGGTGAAAATTAAATCGGGAGCGGAAGCGAGACCTGTGGCACTGCTTGTTCAAGTTGCAAGTCAGTATGAGAGTAAGATTTATGTGGAGAGCGGAAATAAGAAGTTCAATGCGAAAAGCATTATGGGCATGATGACGCTGGGATTGAATGAAGGCGAGCAGATCGTCGTTTCGGCTGAAGGGGAAGACGAGACGGAAGCTCTGGACGATATTGAACAATATCTTAGCGGAAAAAAATAATCCTTTCAAAAAACAGCCGTGGCAGCGAACGCCACGGCTCTATTTTTATCTAATAAAAAGAATTATTTGATCTGAAGTCCTCTGTTGATCGCGACGCAGAGCGCCTTTACGGAAGCCTTGATGATATCGGAGTCGATACCGGCGCCCCAGATGACGCGGTTTCTCATGTTAATGCAGACATATGCCATAGCCTTCGAGGAGGAGCCGCTTGACAGCGAGTGTTCCGTGTAATCAACCAACGTATAGGATACGCCGAAATGCTGTTTCAGACAGTTGCTTACCGCGTCCAGACGGCCGTTTCCAGTCATGGTAACGTCGTAGGTTCCCGTCGGTTCTTTGATGGTCACGATTGCAGTAATGCCATTTTCCTGCTTAAAGTGACATTCTGTAACAGTAAATTCGGATTCTTTTTGAATAAATTCCTTCTTAAACTCGTCATAGATCACATTTGGCGTAAGTTCGCTGTGGGTTCTGTCAGAAACGCCCTTTAAGTAGTAGCTTACGTCCTCACGCATTTTATCCGGCAGAACGATACCGAAGGAATTTTTCAGAATGTAGCCGATACCGCCCTTGCCGGACTGGCTGTTAAAGCGGATAACATCGGAATCATAAGTACGTCCTACGTCCTTCGGGTCGATCGGAAGATAAGGAACCGTCCATTTATCAAATCCGCCTTCTTCCCTATGCGCCATTCCTTTGGCGATGGCGTCCTGATGGGAACCGGAAAAAGCGGTAAATACAAGCGCTCCGGCATAAGGCTGTCTGTCGGATACGGTCATTCTTGTAAGGCGTTCATAAGTCTCCGCGATCTCCGACATATTGCTGAAATCGAGTTTCGGGTCGATCCCGTGTGAAAACATATTCATGGCAAGCGTTACAACGTCCACGTTGCCGGTCCGCTCTCCGTTTCCGAAAAGCGTACCCTCCACACGGTCCGCGCCTGCAAGAAGGCATAATTCCGCGTTGGCTACGCCGCAGCCCCGGTCGTTGTGAGGGTGGAGAGAAATGATCGTGTTTTCTCTGTATTTTAAATTTTTATTGAAATACTCAATCTGACACGCGGCAACATGAGGCATCATATTTTCCACGGTCATAGGGAGATTGATGATCGGTTTGTTGTCGGCAGACGGTTCCCAGACGTCAAGAACGGCGTTGCAGACTTCAAGGGCGTAATCCATTTCCGTTCCGTGGAAACTTTCCGGACTGTACTCAAAGGAGAAGCTGCCTTCCGTTTCGTCGGCGAGTTTCTTTAACAGCGCGGCGCCGTCAACGGCAATCTGTTTGATCTCTTCTTTTGATTTTTTGAAAACCTGTTCCCGCTGCGCGACCGAAGTGGAGTTATATACATGTACGACTGCCTTTGGAGCGCCTTTTAAGGCTTCAAAGGTTTTCTTGATGATATGCTCCCTTGCCTGGGTCAATACCTGAATGGTCACGTCGTCGGGGATCATATTCCGTTCGATCAATGCCCTGGCAAATGCGAACTCGGTGTCGGAAGCGGCAGGGAAGCCGATTTCGATTTCCTTAAATCCGATATCCACAAGCATTTTAAAAAATTCAAGTTTTTCTTCAAGGCTCATCGGCTCGATCAAAGCCTGATTTCCGTCACGCAGATCGACGCTGCACCATATCGGCGCTTTTTCAATGTGGCCCTTTTTTACCCAGTCGTATGTAACTACAGGCGGCATAAAATAAGAACGCTCATACTTTCTGAAATTTTCCATTTTCATTCTCCTTTTCCTAAAAATGACCTGTTAAATAAAAAAGCCCTCGTATCTGCTGTACTGCCTTCCGCATAATATACAGCTAGAGACGAAGGAAGATTCCCACGCGGTACCACTCTGTTTCATAAACTTTCGTTTATACACTCATCAGGCACATATTGTATGCCCTGCCCCTGTAACGGTGGGTATCCGTTCATGTCTACTCTCCGCGGTATCCGACGGCAGATTTCGGATGACGGTTCCAAGGCGAGTTCACGATAAACCTTCCACTGCTTCGCATCACCCAGCAGCTTTCTGTAAGCCGGCGTATCCTTACTATTCCTTTTCACAACCTTTAACAAATACCATTATAACAGATAACCGGGAAAAAGCAACCATAAAATTAAAAAAACGGAGAAATAACGTGATCCGCGGCGTCAGGCATTATTGAATATTTACATGGCATATGATATAATATAGTAGGATTGATATGGTATGATCACTATGTAAAAGGAGAAATCATGATACGGAAAAAAACAGCGGTATTATTTGTTTTACTGGCATTTTCGCTGATTATGGCGGGGTGTCAGAATGAGAAGGAAAAGGGGGCGCTGGACGCGGCAAACCCGGTTACGATCGAGGTGTGGAATTATTATAACGGCAACCAGCTTACGGCGTTTGACGATCTTGTAAACGTATTTAACGATACGGTGGGAAAAGAAAAGGGAATTATTGTAAAAAGCAGCAGCCAGGGTTCGGTAAACGATCTGGAGACGAACGTGCTTGCGGCGATCCGGGGAGAAGTAGGCGCTGCCGAGGTTCCGAACGTATTCATGGCGTATGCCGATACGGCGTATGCGGCGGATTCTCTCGGAGCGATCGTGGATCTGAAGGGATATCTGACGGAGGAAGAAGTTTCGTCGTACATAGACAGTTATATTGAGGAAGGGGATTTTAGCGGTACCGGAGAAATAAAGATATTTCCTATCGCAAAATCCGTAGAGGTTCTTGTGCTGAACAAAACGGACTGGGATATTTTTGCCGCGGAGACAGGCGCGGTTTATGATGATCTGAAAGATATGGAAGGTCTGGTACGGACGGCGCAGCTATACTATGAATGGACGGACGCGAAGACGCCGGACGTTCCGGCGGACGGCAGCGCGCTTTTCGGAAGGGACGCCATGGCAAATTACATACTGATCGGCAGTATGCAGCTTGATAAAGAAATCTTTCAGGTTTCGGACGGGAAAATGGTACTGGATTTTGACAGGGAGACAATGAGAAAACTTTGGGACTGCTATTATGTTCCGTTTATTAAAGGGTATTTTGCGGCGAGCGGAAGATTCCGAAGCGACGATATCAAAACGGGAAATATCATCGCGTATGTGGGTTCTTCTTCGGGAGCGTCCTTTTTCCCGAGCGAAGTAAATAACAGCGAAGGAGTCAGTTATTCTATTGAGATGGACGTACTGCCGTCGCCGGGATTTGCAGGCGGAAAGGCGTATGTGGTGCAGCAGGGCGCAGGTATGGTCGTGACGCAGGGAAGCGAGGCGGAAATTCAGGCAAGCGTGGAATTTCTTAAATGGATCACGGCAGATGAGCAGAATATTTTATTTTCCACCCAGTCCGGTTATCTGCCGGTTAAGAAGACCGCCAATGAGAACGGCGCTATTTTGAACAGCGGGGCGGAAATGACCGGAAATATGGAAAAGACGCTTTTGGCAGCGGTAGACATGGTAAATAATAATCAGCCGTATACGACGAAAGCGTTTGAGAACGGCGGGACAGCGCGCAATATTTTGGAATACGCACTCAGCGACAAAGCGGCGGCGGACAGGAAGACCGTTGAGGAACGTCTGGCAGCCGGTGAAAATTATGACGACGTGGTAGCGGAATTTTGTACGGACGATAATTTTGAAGAGTGGTATGCGTCTGTTTTAGAGCAGCTTCAGGCATTTGAAGGGAAATAAACCGAAGGAGGTCCGGGGACCGTGAAAAAGAATAGAACAATTTTCCGGGAAATGCTGTTTCCGCTCATGGGTGTTCTGGTGCTTGAGGTTTTGTTTATGTTCAGCACGATCCTGCTTGGCGGCATAATCGAGCAGCTGGATACAAACGCCACGGATATTCTGGGGCAGCAGACAGAAAACAGGGGAAATTATTTATTGAATGAAATGGTAGGGAACTGGTCCGACCTGGAACTTCTGTCAGAGGAAATTGATTCGAAAGTGCAGAGCAGGCTGGACGGGCAGACGCTGGAACTAGTGGATCTGAATGAGAGCGGCAGCGCCTGCACGGATCTGTTAAAGGATATCAGTCCGGATCTGATCAATGCCATGTACAGCAAGAAAATATCGGGTATTTTTGTTATTTTTAATGTGCAGGGGACGGCAGGGGAAGGTTCTCTGGAAACGCTTCAAGGCATTTATCTGCGAGATCTGGACCCTACGGCAATGCCTTCCGAAAAGAATGCGGATCTGCTTTGGGAACGCGCTCCGGTAAATGTGGTGCGCTCCGATTACATAACAACGGATTCTTCATGGAAGCCGTCTTTTTCGAAAGAGGACATCGGGAAGGATTTTTTTGCGAAACCGTTTGAAGCGGCGGCAGGAGACGAGCGCAGGCTGAAAGAAAAGGAATACGGATACTGGACAACGGAAGCTTATACGCTTTCCGGGGACAGCCGCACGGCTGTTTCATATTCCATCCCGCTTATTCTGGACGACGGTACCATATACGGCGTGCTGGGCGTTGAAGTTCTGACGGATTATCTGAAATCGATTCTTCACGGTTCGGAACTTATGAGCGACGGGTATGGAGCCTATATGCTGGGCGCCGTGTCGGGGGAAGACGCGTTCTTTACGCCGATTGTACTGTCCGGCGACGAAGGAGGACTGCAAAAGATCGGCGACAGGAAATTTACGGTGCAGGAAGGCGGCATTACTGCCGAGAGTGAGGACGGTAATTATTACGCTTCGGTAAAGAAGCTTGGGTTATACAGTAATAACGCGCCGTTTGATTCGGATCGGTGGTATTTGCTGGGAGCCGCGCCGAAGAAGAATTTATTTGCCTTTTCAAGAAATATACAAACGAGGCTGTTTATTGCTGTCGTTGCTACATTTATCATCGGTCTGGTAGGGATTTTGGCGGCAAGTTACAGGTTGTCCAAGCCGATCAAGGGTCTGTCCGACGAGGTGGAGAAAGCGCAGTCCGATAAAGGTATGCCGGTTCTGTCCGCCACGGGTATCCGTGAGATCGATCAGCTTGTGGATTCCATTTCCGCCCTCGAGCAGGAAGTGATGGAAGTTTCCACCCGTATGATGAGCATTATGGATATGGCGAGCGTGGAACTGGCAGGGTATGAATTACAGGAGAAGACGGACAGCGTTTTTGTAACGGATAATTATTTCCCGCTGCTGGGCGTTGAAAATATCGATGTCGAAAGCCTGACGGTAAATGATTTTCTGGAACTTCAGAAGAAGATCGATTCTTCTTTGGAACATATGGAGAAGGAGGACGGGAGTACGGTATACAAGGTGCTTCAGTCTGACGGGAGCGTCCGCTATTTACGGTGGGAATACCGTGAAAGAGATGAACGCAAGGTAGGTCTTATAGAGGACGTAACGGCGTCAACCATGGAAAAGCTCAGGATCGAGCATGAGAGGGACTGCGACGCATTGACAAAGCTGTATGGCAGAACAGGCTTTAAACGGGAAACAGACCGTCTTTTTGCGCAGCCTGAAATTTTAAAATGCGCGGGATTTCTGATGATCGATCTGGATAATCTCAAGACGACAAATGATCGGTTCGGTCATAATTTTGGCGACTTGTATATTCAGACGGCGGGCAGGTGTTTTGTGGATAATACGCCGCCGGGGACGGTATGCGCGCGTATGGCGGGAGACGAGTTTAATCTTTTCTTTTACGGATATGACAGCCGGGAACAGATACGACAGATCGTGGAAAATCTTTATCAGGCGATCCGGGAAGTGGAATTTATCCTTCCAAACGGCGACAATATGGGACTGAGCGCTTCGGGCGGTCTTTCATGGTATCCCGACGACAGCCGGGAACTTCCGGAATTAATGAAATACGCGGATTTTGCCATGTATCAGGTAAAACGTTCGCGCAAGGGCGAATATAAGGAGTTTGACCTACAGCTTTATGAGCGTCATCTGGTGCAGAACGAGCTAAAGCAGGAGTTTCATAAAATGTTGGAGGAGAGGGACGTTAATTATTTCTTCCAGCCGATTTTTGACAGCCTGAGCGGAACGGTTTACGCCTATGAAGCATTAATGCGGGCAAATAATCCGCAATTACGTTCGCCGGCAACGGTGCTGCGGCTGGCGAAAGAAGAGGATTGTATGAGGGAACTTGAATTGATAACGATGTTCCGCGCGTCGGAGTGTTTTAAGAAACTGCTTGATTCACATAAGATTGATCCCGAGGCGCTGCTTTTTATTAATTCCGCGGCGAATGTATGTATGACAGAGGAAGAGGAACGACAGTATCATGAGCAGTATGCGGATTTGCAGCGGCGCGTCGTCATTGAGATCACCGAGACGGAAAATCTGGATATGGATCAGGTCCGGCATAAACAGACGGCAGAGGGCTTTTCCGGAATGTTTGCGCTCGATGATTACGGAAGCGGTTATAACAGTGAGATTAATCTTTTGGAATTAAAACCGAAATTCGTAAAGATTGATATCAGTATAATCCGAAACGTTGATGATGATGTGAATAAACAGCAGATTATCACGAATACGGTAAATTACGCCCATCAGTGGGATATGCTGGTGGTGGCTGAAGGAATTGAAACGGAGGCGGAACTGCGTACAGTAATGGAGCTTGGCGTAGATCTTTTGCAGGGATATTTTCTGGCAAGACCGGGGGAGGTGCCTTCCGCAATCAGTAAAGACGCTCTTGAAGTTATTCTGGGAATTTAATTTTGAAAGTTTCACTGCCGTATTATATAAGGACGAAACATTAAAACATTATTTTGTAAAGCGATTTATTAATTTTGCTTTATAAAATAATGTTTTGCTTTTGCAAAATTAATTTTATTGAATATTTTTCCAAAATACTTTATAATCTTAAACAAATGGGTCATGCCGAAGACATTAAAAACAGGCGTCAAATTATTTTTTAAAGGAGAATGATTTATGGGATACGTTGATGAAGTATTAGAGCTTGTTTCTAAGAAAAATGCCGATCAGCCGGAATTTTTACAGGCAGTTAAGGAAGTGCTTGAGTCTTTAAGACCGGTAGTTGACGCAAATGAGGAGCTTTACAGAAAGGAAGCTATCCTTGAGAGGATTACGGAGCCGGACAGAGTGTTAATGTTCCGTGTGCCTTGGGTAGATGATAACGGTAAGGTTCAGGTAAATAGAGGCTTCCGCGTACAGTTTAACAACGCCATCGGACCATACAAGGGAGGTTTGAGACTTCACCCTTCCGTAAACCTTGGTATAATCAAGTTCCTTGGTTTTGAGCAGATCTTCAAGAATTCACTTACCAGTCTTCCGATTGGCGGCGGTAAAGGCGGTTCCGACTTTGACCCGAAGGGTAAGTCCGACAGAGAAATCATGGCATTCTGCCAGAGCTTTATGACGGAACTCTGCAAATATATCGGCGCTGACGTAGACGTTCCTGCCGGTGATATCGGAACAGGCGCAAGGGAAATCGGTTATATGTTTGGTCAGTACAAGAGGATCCGTGGAATGTTCGAGGGCGTTCTTACAGGAAAGGGTCTTACATACGGCGGTTCTCTGGCAAGAACAGAGGCGACAGGTTATGGCCTTCTTTATCTTACAGAGGAATTGATGAAATGCCACGGAGAGTCTATGCAGGGCAAGACCGTTGTTATTTCCGGCGCGGGTAATGTTGCGATTTACGCGGCGCAGAAGGCACAGCAGATGGGCGCGAAGGTTGTTACCTGTTCGGATTCCACAGGCTGGATCTATGATCCGGAAGGTATTGATGTTGCGCTTCTCAAGGAAGTTAAGGAAGTTAAGAGAGCAAGGCTTACCGAGTACGCGGCGGCAAGAAAGAGCGCGGAATATCATGAAGGACGCGGCGTATGGCAGATTAAGTGCGATATCGCTCTTCCGTGCGCTACACAGAACGAGCTTCTTATTGACGACGCAAAGCAGTTAGTTGCCAACGGCTGCAAGTGTGTCTGCGAGGGCGCTAATATGCCTACAACAATTGAAGCTACCGAATATTTACAGAAAAACGGTGTTTGGTTTGTGGGCGGCAAGGCTGCAAATGCAGGCGGCGTTGCTACATCGGCGCTTGAGATGAGCCAGAACTCAGAGAGACTTAGCTGGACATTTGAAGAGGTTGACGCTAAGCTCAAGAATATCATGGTAAATATCTACCACAATATTGACGATGCCGCAAAGAGATACGGCATGGAAGGAAATTATGTGGCAGGCGCTAATATCGCAGGTTTTGAGAAGGTTGTAAATGCGATGCTTGCTCAGGGAGTTTGCTAATTTTATAAAAATTGCCCGGGAATGTTGAGTTCCCGGGCTTTTAAATTGTCTGAATATTCATGAAGCGGAATGCAGGGAGTGGAGAAAGTAGATATAGGAAAATTAAAAGAAAATAATGTTTTCAAAAAGGGAGTCTGATTGAGAAACTTCCTTTTTTGTTTTAGTATCGTAATATTTAAATACAACGGTAAGATATTTGTATAAATTTATTGAATTATGGTGGGAAAAATGGTATATTATTGACGTGGCGCAAGCCATAGGAAAGTACCCATGACAGGGTGGCAGCCTCCCGATACTTAATGACCGGTTCGCCGGAATACATAGGAAGGGGGGTGACGTGAATGACGACATTTGAAATTATTTCAATTTTCATTGGTATATTGGCTCTGCTGATTACTTTTGGAAGCTTTGTCATAGCGTTGCTTGTCTTTCTTGATAAAAGAAACAAGCGAAAATAAAAATGCCTATCCTGTCTGGCTCACAGGATAGGCGGTGTCCGTAAGGACATTCAAAACACCTAGGGGGCATCCACTTTGGAGTGGGTACTTCCTTTTTCAATATCAATATATCATATTTTATCCCGATATTCAACTGAATTTTATAGATTGATCATAGAACATACATTACAGTCCATCTCCTCCAACTCTGGAAAAGCAATAACCGGCAAAGGCTCGGAACCATGTTCTCCGATTATTTTCTCCATCCAGATCATGCTATACCAGTTTCCGAATTTGTAACCGCATTTGTGAAATTCCCCGACCAAAGTATATCCCATATGAGAATGGAACCGGAAGCTGTCGTTTGTGAGATGATCGTCTTCCGTTTCGGTATAGCCGATACAGGCGTTTAAATTCAAAATATTCTGTGCTTTGGATACGGTTTCCAGAGCCGTATAGAGTCTTCTTCCGATTCCCATCTTCCGTTTATCTTCTCTTAAATAAATCGATACTTCCGCCGACCAGCCGTAAGCGGCGCGTCCCACAAAAGGACCGGTGTAGGCGTAGCCGAGAATTTCGCTGTTTTGCTCCGCCAAAAGGTAAGGGTACTTTTTCAGCGTGTTTTGTATTCTTGACTGAAATTCTTCAAGGCTTGGAACGTCGTATTCAAAAGTGATCGCGGTTTTCTCCACATACGGAGTGTAGATTTCCAATAATTCTTTCGCGTCTTTTATGGACGCGGTTCGGATTTTTATGGATTGATTGTTCATTGTTGCTTCTCCTTATTTTTATGATTCCATTTTCATTATCGCATTACCGTCAAACGCCGTATAAGCCAGCGGATTTTTCCGGTAGGCGGCGGGTGAGATACCTAATTTTTTAGTAAACTGTCGTATAAAGTAAGAATCGTACCGGAACCCGCAGGCTTCGGCGATTTCGCTGATCTTCATATTGGTGTTGGATAAAAGCTCCTGCGCCATTTTCAACCGATAGCGGAGCAGAAATTCCATGCAGGTACAATTATACTGTCGGCGGAAGTTCTGATTGAGCGTGGTGCGGTTGGTATGGACAAGGCGGCACAGGTCGTCAAGGGAAATATTCCTGCTGTAATTCGTCTGAATATAGTCCGCGCATATGGTAGATGGATTTTGGCTTTCCGAAAGCTCAAAAAAATGAAGTTTCCGCTGATCGACATAAATATCGTAAATACGGTTGACTGCCTGGAGCAGCATTCTCCGTATGCGGCAGGTCCAGAAACCGTCGCTTTGGGAATATGTTTCGGCGCCGATCATCAGCATTAGTTCGTTGAGATGAATGTACTGCTGGGGCGTGAGCCGGAAAATCCCCTGAAAATTACCGTGATGTTTTGTAAACATATAAAGCATTTGCCGATTGTAAACGTGGCTTTCCTCAATTTCAATATCATCTTCCAGATTATCAAATTTCAGACATGACTTAATGTACCACGGGTCAAAGTGAAACGTTTTGGCGCTTAAATTTTCTCCATGGATCAGGGAAAAGGTATCATATTTTGAAAGGCATATCACGGCAGGGGAAGCCAGAGTTTGGAACTTTCCGTTTATATTTACCGTCGCGCTGCCGCAGGTGATCAGGACAATGGAGCAGCGGTCGTTGGCGGGAAGTTTCTCCAGTTTGTCATAAAAGTCAAATTCAATGGGAACGGTCCGGTCTTTGTGCCGGTCTTTCTGAGGCATAAAATTTCCTCCCTTATCCAATATTTACAGAAAATATACTTTATGCAAAACAAGATTGCGGAAAGTATATAAAGGTATTGCAAAAACAGCATTGTTTCATTATGGACTATTTGTTACCATGTAAAAAGTATAACGGATACGGAGGAAGATGTCCACATGAAAAAATCTTTTCGTACACAAAAAAAATATGCGGCTTCCATGCTGGCGGCAACGGCGTCCGGTATCGGAACATCGGTCGCGATGGTAGCAATGATCGATCTTCTCAGACGGATGATCGATATGATCATATTGAGAGAGGAAACGATGAAGATGGAAGCGGTTCTTCTCAGAATGATATTTGTTATCGTGTTCGGAATGTTTTGCAGCTATATGACGGAAGCGATGACAGGGTTCATTGAACGCAGCTTATTGAGCGATTTAAGAAAAAATTCGCTTAATAGCATTATGAGAGCGTCGCCGGAATTTATGAGCGGTCAGAACTTTGGGGATATGATGGAACGTCTTTCCTCGGATATGGAGGAACTGACGGAATTTATGCAGGGATATTTTAAAGACTGTCTGTCCGTTCCCATACTTGTTATCGTATATTCCGTATATCTGATTTCCGTTGAGCCGGTTCTTGCGGCGGCGTGTCTGTTTCCGCTGGCAATTCTGGTTCCGTTTAACATTTACCGCATGAAACCCATAAAACTTGCGCAGCGTCGGTACGTCAAAGAACTGGGATATACCAACAATCATATTCAGGAAGCGTTCGACGGGGTGGAAATCATAAAGTCCTATAATTTGCAGGAGCAGATGGAAAAACGGTATTACCGGGCGTTAAAGAAAACATTTGATATATCGGCGGAAACCGACCTGCGTCAGTATCATATTGAACCGGTTTCAAGAGCAATCCACGAGGTCCCGCTGGCATTGGCGTTATGTCTGGGAGGTTATCTGGTATTTACGGGAGAGATAACGGTGGGAATCCTGATTGCGTATATCAGTACGCTCAACAAACTAATCGAACCGCTGACACGCGCGTATCAGTTCGTGGTCCGCTCGCAGACGGCAATGGTGACGATAGGAAGAGTATTTTACATGATTAACATACCGCCGGAAGAAACAAAAACCGTTGCGGATTTTAAAGAAACCAAAAAGGTGGTGGAATTTAAAAACGTATCCTTTTCGTATGACGAGGGAAGAACAAGGGCGGTCGATGATATCAGTTTTTCTTTGGAAAAAGGAACAAAGACGGCGCTGGTGGGAAGAAGCGGAGGAGGAAAAAGCACGATATTAAAGCTGATAACCAGACAGATTGAGTGCGGTGAGGGAGAGATTTTGTATTGTGAAACGGACTACCGGAAGAGTACACCCGAAAAGATCAGAAGGGAAATGGCGCTGATCCCGCAGGAAACCGTTATATTTCCCATGTCGGTTAAAGATAATATAAAAATCGGAAATCCCAACGCCACGGAAGCGGAAATAGAAGAGGCGGTAAAACTGGCAAAGTGCGACGAATTTATCGCGAAACTTCCCGAAGGGATCAATACGGTTTTACAGGAGAAAGCAAATAATTTATCGGGAGGTCAGAGACAGCGTCTCGCGCTGGCGAGGGCAATTGTGAAAAACGCTCCCGTTCTTTTGCTGGACGAGCCGACTTCCGCGTTGGATAAAGAAAGCGAACAGTTTATCTGCCGGACAATCGGGGAGATTTCGGAGGATAAAACAATCCTTACCGTTGCGCACAGACTTTCCACGGTGAAAAATTACGATAGGATTTTGGTGGTGGAGAACGGGAAAATAGCGGAGCGGGGAAATCATAGGGAACTTATGGAAAAGAAGGGGATTTATCAGAAAATGTATGAGGAATATGAAAAATCGGGAGGGAATCGGACATGAAAGAAATAAAAAGATATTTTGCGTATATGGGAGAATATCGCCGCCGGTACTGGACAATTCTTACGATTACCTTGTTTTTGGAAGCGTTTTTGGAAATTTCCTATTCCTATATCAATAAGCAGATATTAAACGCGGTGGAGTATAACGATATGGAGCGGTTCCGCTTTGCGCTGTTTCTTTGCTTTGGAGTGGTTATTATGCGGTGCGTGTTCCCGTATCTTCGATATTTTCAGATCAAACTTGTGCGGAACATGGTTTTTACGGTAAAAATACGGTTATTTCAGAAGCTGATGAGGCTGGATATGGAATGGTTTGTAAAAAATCACAGCGGAGAAGCGTTAAAAACATTGAACTGGGACGCAAATTCCTTAAAGGATTCGTGGTTCTCCCATGTTTATTGGGTTCTGGGTAAGATAACGCTGGGGATTGCCTCGCTTACGGCAATGTTTGTGTACAATCCCGGACTTGCGGTCATATCGATCGTTTTTTGCGCGCTGACGGCTGCCGTGTCCGTGAAATTAAACGATGAGATAAAGAAATGCGCGAAGGCGGTTCAAAACAGTACAGCCGTTCTTGCGGATTATTTCAGTGATATTTTGCGGGGCTTCTTTGTTTTAAAAATGTATGAAGGATCTTCCATTGTGCTGGAAAATTTTTACGGGGAAAATGAAAAAGTAACAAGGAAGAAAAAACAGCGGACGGAAAAAACGGCACGGCTGGAAGCGGCGGGATTTCTTCTGGGAATGCTGGGAAGTTTCGGTACGATCGCCGCGGGGGTGTTTTTGTGCAGGAGAGGTGAAATGGATTACGGTACGGTCATGGCTGTTGTGACGCTGCAAATGAACGTTCAAAGCGTAATGCAGAGATTGGGAAGTTCGATAGCCACATTTTCAACGTCGCTGGTAAAAGTGGGAAGGGTGTTTGATTTTCTTGAACTAACCTGCGAGGAAGAAGAAAATTCGGGGCAAACGGCGCAGCTGGATTTTGGGAAATCACCTGTGAAAATTTCGGATCTCACATTTTCCTATGGTGAAGGAAAGATATTGGAAGATTTTTGTATTGATATCAGACCGAAGGAGAAAGTCGTTATTAGGGGGGAATCCGGACGTGGAAAAAGTACGCTGCTAAAGCTGCTGCTGCGATTTTATCCGATAGCCTCCGGTCGTATATGGATATATGGGAAGGATATCAATACATATTCTTTATGGCAGTTGAGAAACCGGATCACATATATTCCCCAAAACAGTTATTTATTTGAGGGTACGGTCGCGGAAAATATCGGATATGGAAAAAACGGATCGTCCGAGGCGGCGGAAGACGAAATTGTAAACGCGGCAAAACTTGCCTTTGCCGATGAGTTTATAAGGCAGCTGCCGGACGGCTATAATACGGTTATAGAGGCAGGGGGAAACAATCTGTCGGGAGGTCAGAGACAGCGGATCGCCATTGCGAGAGCTTTCCTTAAAGACGCTCCGATACTTCTGATGGACGAGCCGTCCTCCGCGTTGGATATTGAGAGTGAGCAGAGGATTTATGAAGCCGTCAGGAAACTTATGAAAGACAGAGTGGTGTTTATGGTTACTCATAAGGGGATAGGGATAGATGATTTTGACAGGGTGGTGGAGTTGTAAAATTTTTATTAAATTTTATAGGCAGCATTGATTTTTTTTATTATCTGTCATATACTATAAATGAACAGAAATGTTCATTAAAGTGCGTTGCTGCTTAGAGAGCAAACCTTTAATTTAAGTGCTTCGCTGCTTTAAAAAGCGAACCTTTAATTTCAAGGAGATGAAGTTTACATCTCCTTGTTTCATTTTTTATTATTAAAATATATTTATTAAATGTAAGGAGGATTTGATGGATTTTTACCATGTTGATGAGATGTATAGCAAATTTTTACAAGATTATGAGAAAGAACATCGCGGAGTTACTAAAGTTCCCAACATACATTATGCTGATAGGGATAAATTTGTGTTTGGAGCAGTATTATTAGTGAATGGATTTAATTATTATGTTTCCGTTTCGTCGTTTGATAAAAAGCAGGAGGCAAATATTTTGATCCGGATAACTGGCGATAAAAAGGAAATAAAAGGTTCTCTGCGTTTTAATTATATGATACCTGTGCCAGATGAGTGCTTGAAGCGATTGATTATTAAAGATATATCAGATGAAAAATACCGTACACTCCTCAATAAAGAGTATCAGTTTTGTCTGGTAAATGAAGAACGTATTCAAAAGAAAGCAAATAAGATATATACGATGGTTATTCAAAACGCAAAACCCAATCTTACAAATAACAGTTGTGATTTTAAAATTCTTGAAGAGGCATATCGCCAATACTTAAATAATATGTCAAAATAAATTCCTCACCAATAAAAATTATGCTATAATAACAAAAACTCAATAAAATATTTAAATAAATAAAGGAGACAAAATGAGTACACGTATTGGAATTTTAGGTTATGGTAATCTGGGAAGGGGCGTGGAGTGCGCGGTACGTCAGAATGGCGATATGGAACTTGCGGCGGTATTTACAAGAAGAAATCCCGCTGACGTTTCTATCCGTACAGCTTCGGCGGCAGTCTGCAATGTGGCAGACATAAAGCAGTGGAAAGATAAGATCGACGTTATGATCATCTGTGGCGGAAGTGCTACGGACCTGCCGGAGCAGACGCCGGAATATGTAAAATATTTTAATGTGATCGACAGTTTTGATACCCATGCAAGGATACCGGAGCATTTTGCCAACGTGGACGCGGCGGCGAAAGCGGGCGGTCATGTGGGGATCATTTCGGTAGGCTGGGATCCGGGAATGTTTTCGCTGAACCGTCTGTATGCCAACGCCATTCTGCCGGAGGGCAGGGATTATACATTTTGGGGAAAGGGCGTCAGTCAGGGACATTCCGACGCGCTGCGCAGAATTTCCGGCGTCAGGGACGCGAAGCAGTATACGATACCTGTAGAAAGCGCGCTGGAGGCTGTCCGCGCGGGGGAAAATCCGGAACTTACTACAAGACAGAAACATACGAGGGAATGTTTTGTCGTATTGGAGGAAGGCGCGGACGCCGCGCGTGTTGAGCAGGAAATTAAAAATATGCCGAATTATTTTGCCGATTATGATACCACGGTACATTTTATCAGCGAAGAGGAACTTCGGGCAAATCATAGCACAATACCGCACGGCGGATTTGTTTTAAGGAGCGGTGTGACAGGATTTGACAAGGAAAACACACATCTGATCGAATACCGTCTGAAGCTGGATTCCAACCCGGAATTTACGGCAAGTGTTCTCGTCGCGTATGCCAGAGCGGCGCACCGTCTCTTCAATGAGGGAACAAGAGGCTGTAAGACGGTATTTGATATCGCTCCGGCGTATTTAAGTCCAAAGAGCGGTGAGGAGTTAAGAGCGTCCATGTTATAGGAAGGATTAAGAATCAGATGAGTAAAAAACAAATATTTAACCCGTATTTACCCAGCTACGAATATATTCCCGACGGCGAACCCCATATCTTTGACGGGAGAGTGTATTTATACGGGAGTCACGACCGGTTCGGCGGAGAGGATTATTGTGTAAATGATTATGTCTGCTGGTCAACGCCGATAGATGATCTTTCCGAATGGCGGTACGAGGGAGTGATTTACCGCAAATCGCAGCACCCTTATCCGATCGGCAGAAACATTTTATTCGCGCCGGACGTGGCGAAAGGAAAAGACGGAAGATATTATTTGTATTATTCGGTTGCGGATTCCTCGATCCTGTCGGTTGCGGTCTGTGACAGACCGGCGGGACAATATGAATATTACGGAGATGTACGCAGCAGAGACGGACATATTTTAGGCAGCGCGCCGGGAGATTACTTTCAGTTTGACCCGGGAGTATTTATTGATGACGACGGAAAGATTTTTTTGTTTTCCGGTTTTTGTCCCAATGCGGAAACGGATAAACAGGGAAGAAGATATATAGGCTGCCATATGTGTGAGCTGGAAGATGATATGGTAACGGTAAAACGAGGCCCCCAAGTCATGATTGACCGGAATACGCCGTGCCCGGCAGAGCAGAGATATTTTGAGGCGCCTTCTCTGAGAAAATTCAAAGGGAAATATTATCTCATATATTCCGTAAAGGTCGGAGGACTGCATTATTACATCAGCGACAGACCTGACGGCGGTTTTGTATACGGGGGAAGAATCCATTCCACTTCCGATGTGGGACTGCATGGACATACGGCGCAGGATCCGGCTTATCCGAACGGGAATACCCACGGCAGCCTGATTGAGATCTGTGGAAAATATTACATATTTGACCATAGGCTGACCAATCGTTCTTCTTATAGCAGGCAGGGCGTCGCGGAGCAGGTATTTATTGAAGAGGACGGCAGTATCCGTCAGGCGGAAGCGACAAGCTGCGGTTTAAACGACGGACCGCTGCGGGGGCTTGGCTGTTATCCTTCTTAATATTGCCTGCGCGTTAATGGATCGAAGCGTATATACGTCGGCGGAGGAAAAACGCCGTCTTGCTCCCTGTATCACACAGGACGGCGAGGACAGGGAATGTGGACCGGATCAATATATTACGGGAATACGAAAGAAATGTATCGTTGGATATAAATATTTTTGTTTTAAAGAGTGCCGGCAGGTGCGTCTTACCGTGCGCGGAGAAGCGGACGGGATTTTGCATATCCGCACGGAAGAAGATGGCGCGGACGTAGCGGCGCTTCCGGTGAAACTGGAGGGCGCGGACTGGCGTAGCGTAACGGGAGATTTTGGCGTGCGTGCCGATAAATGCGGTTTTTATCTGGAATATGAAGGAGAGGGAAGTCTGGATTTATTGCGGATCGAATTTGTGTAAGCTGTTAAATCCGCGTTACAGGAAATTTTTTCCAGAGGAAATAAGCGCACAATCCGGTAAACAATCCCGTAACAATGCCGCTGATCATAAGAAACGGCAGGTAGGATACAAGATACGGTGTGGCGGTAAAGAAAACCGCCGCCGCGATCTGTCCGATGTTGTGAAAAACCGCGCCTGCGATACTGGTAATATAAATATATTTTTTCTCCAGAAAATGATGGAGAACGACCATGACCGTAAGGCTCAAAAAAGAACCGAGAAGGCTGTAGGTCAGGCTCATGACCGTTCCGGCGAAAAAAAATCCCAGAAGTACGCGGGCTATCGTCACGAGAACAGCGTCCTTCGCACCAAACCATATAAGCACCGTTAGGGTTACAATGTTGGCAAGTCCCAGCTTGATCCCCGGAATGGGAATAAGAGGGGGCAGCATACCTTCCAGTAAAAATATGGTTAATGAGATCGTAGTCAGAAGCGCCAGAGCGGTAAGTTTTTTTATGTTCATACAAAACCTCGTTTTCTTTGTAAATTCTTTATTTTATTTAACGGAAATGTCAGTACGCGACGGCGTCCGGCGTGTCGCCGCCGGTATCGTTACCCGGGATAATGCGGATAACCACCTTGTTTGGAAGGCAGGTGACAGGCAGGGAGGCATTATGGATTTTCCCCATACGCACGCATAATTTGTCGGGACAGGAGGCTTCTTTCATGGAAATCTGCCCCGGTTCCGCCAGGATAATATTATAAGCGCCGTTTTCCCCTGTCACGGTAATTTCATAACTTTCATTCACATGATCCAGATCGACGGTATATAAAAGTCTGCCGTCCTGATATATTTCCGCGGTTCTGTTTTCCGTCCCGGAAAAATTCATTCCGATAATGGCGGCTGCCGACAGTACAAAGATCAGGGCGATAATGCCGCATGTAAATATAAGGACTTTTTTTGACATAAGCGGTTCCTTTCCTTCCTTGATATAAAATATTATAGTATACAAAGTGAAACGGGACAAGAAATTTAAGGAAGTTATTGCACAGATCATAAAGTATGGTATGATAGAATTATCAACAAAAGGGTGAAGATATATGGTAAAGGTGATCATAAAAAGAACATTTATAATGATAGGTCTTACGCTTCTGGTCATTCTTGCGGGATTGTACTGTATTATGTGGGTCTGCGTGAACGGACCGTCCCAGCGGGCGAAGGAATTATTTGTTCTTTCGGTAAGGGAAACGAGCGCGGTGGGATTTCTGGCAAATATTTATTGTTCCCAGGAGGAAATCGACGCCATCGAGGCAAAGCAGAAGGTGGAAGTTCTTGAGATAACGGACACGTCGCTCATTAAAATAGAAGAAACGACGCAAAGCGCCGCGGCGCAGGAAAACAACGAAGCAGCGCAGAACAAAGATACGGATATTGCGGTGAAAGAGGACGTTCAGCCGGAAACGGCTGCCGATATTCCGGAGGGTCCCATCGAATTTCACGAAGTTTACGGCGCGACTTATAAAGGGATCATGATGATCGTGAAAGACCCGTCCCGGGTCATTGTGGGAACGTCGTCCCCTGTATATGAAGAGGGCGTTGCCGGTAAAAAAGTCGTGGATATGATCGCTTCTTATAACGCGGTGGGAGGCGTCAACGCGGGAGGATTTGAGGATCCTCAGGGCACCGGCGACGGCGGCATACCGAAAGGGATTGTGATTTCCGAGGGAACCTTCCGGTTTGGCAGTATGGACGGAAGGTACGAAATCATCGGATTTAATCAGAATAATGTTCTGGTGGTGGGAACGATGACGGGAGAGCAGGCGGTCAATATGGGAATACGCGACGCCGTATCGTTCGGACCGATCCTTGTGGTAAATAAAGAAGCGACCAAAGCGTCTCAAGGAGGCGGTTTAAACCCGCGTACAGCGATCGGTCAGCGTGAGGACGGCGCGGTGCTTCTTCTGGTTATTGACGGAAGGCAGAGTTCCTCCCTCGGAGCGTCCTACAGCGACGTTACCCAGGTGATGTTGGATTTTGGGGCGGTAAACGCCGCAAATCTTGACGGCGGGAGTTCTTCGGTAATGTACTACGAAGGGGAATTGTTAAATTCCTGTTCTTCCCTTTATGGACCGAGAGAAATGCCGACTTGTTTTGTAGTAAAGTAAAGGACGGATAAAATGAAATTTAAACATGTGGCAATGCTATACGTTGTGATCGGATTTCTGGTGATTGCCGGGATCTGCATATGGGAATGGAACGCGCTCAAAGATTTTCAGTTTTCTTATGACGATGAGGAAAACCGCAAGAGCATTTTTGCGGATATGCGGGAGGAGTATCGAAGAGAAACGACGGCGGACGCGGCGAAGGAGCAGGAGACAACGCAGCCTGCGCCGGAGGACGTTATCCAGCCGTCCCAGACCGCGGCGGAGGGGAAGAAGGAACATGATCTGATCATAGCGGACATGGCGCAGCTTTTGGGAGTGGAAGCGGAGCAGATACAGGGAACGCCCGTGGAAGATGAGGCATTATCAAAGACGGCGGTATACTGCCTCGAATTATATTTAAAGCATATAAACGGCATGGCGTCGCTTTCGGATTTACAGAGCATTATGAGAACGGACAGCAAAGCCTATAAAGCGATATTAAGTTCACAACAGTCCCTCGAGTGGCTGATCAAATCGAAGTCGATAACATTTACAAAAGAGGAAACGGAAGATATGGTCCGGTTTGACGAGAACCATTTTGCCTGCGACGTGGCGATCGAACTGACAAAAGTTCCCGATACGGAGAGGGAGCGTACCGTTGAGGAAAGCGTGCGCTACCGGATATTGTTTGAGAATGTAAACGGAAACTGGTGTATGTATTCTTTTATGACAAAATAAAAGTCCGGCATAAAGATCCCGTTAAGGAAATCTTATATGCCGGTACCCCTGCCAAGGAGTCGGGGTGACGCGATTCGAACGCGCGACCTCTTAGTCCCGAACCAAGCGCTCTACCAAGCTGAGCCACACCCCGTACTTATTCCGGTATGAAAATGTATTACAATTCCATGACCATATGATAGTATAATCGAAATGAAATAGAATTGCAAGTAATTTTTGAGTTTCCGGAATAAAATTTACGGGAAATCCACTAAATCCCCGAATACCTGCTTTGACAAGTCCTGTAAGAAAGCCATGTTAAATCCCGGGTCGTCGCTGTTAATGCGGTTCTGGGCGGCAAGCGTGTCGTTGTAATCGCTTAGCCGGTACGTTGTGATGGAACCGGGACCGAAAAGTTTATGCGTCACTAACGGTTCGATACCGTAATCGGAAATATAGGTTACATAGTCGTCCCCGTCCTTGTCCAGCGTGATCGTGACCTTCGCCATAGCACCCAGCATACGGGGCTTCTTGTCCTGATTGGAGACAAAATTTCCCAGAGAATAATAAACCAGCATTTTATGGTCGTTCCCTTCCTCCTCGATCCATTCTACCGGTTCGATAACGTGAGGGTGCGTACCGATCACCAGATCGACTTCCTGCTCATAGAAAAACGTCGTCCATTTCTGCTGGTAGGAATCCGGCGTGTAAACGTATTCCGTCCCCCAGTGCGGACAGACGATCACAAAATCCGATATTTCTTTCGCGCGGGCAATATCCAGCGCAACTTTTTCTTCCTCCAGCATATTTACTATTAAGGGGCGGCTTTGGGGAATAGGGATCCCGTTGGTGCCGTATGTATAATTTAAAATGGCGATACGCAGACCGTCTTTTTCGTACACATAGATATCCTGCGTTTCATAGTCGGTGAAGGTTTCGTCATGGATACCGAGGATAGGCAGGTCGGGATAGTTTTCCTTCCAAAAGTTCAAAGTGTTGTCAATTCCCGTGATATTCTTGTCCAGCGCATGGTTCGTGGCGTGGAGGATAACATTAAATCCGGCGCTGACCAGCGCGTCCCCGAGTTCGGTGGGACTGTTAAAGCATGGATAGCCGGAAAGCCCAAGGTCAATACCGCCGAGAACGACTTCCTGATTGACGATGGCAATGTCGGCAGCCTGAATGTCGTCTTTAACGTTGGCGAAAATATGGTCGTAATTTATGGTGCCGTCAGGGAAAAAGCCGCTGTTATAGACTCCTTCGTGCGCGAGAATATCGCCGACCATGATAAGATCCACATTTACCGGCTCAAAAGGCGGTTCGGTCGCCGGTTCCGTCTCCGGGATAACGGGCGCCGAAGTTTCAAGGATACTTGGAATGTCGGCGGAAATAGTGGCGTTTACCGGCGTCGTATTACCGCACCCGGGCAGTGCGAGAAAGACTGCCAGATAAAATGACAACAGGGATACGATTTTTTTCTTCATGTTGATTACTCCTTACTCATCCAGATAATAGTCATATGGTAAATATAGAATATCACATTTACTTTTCATTGACAATTCTAATAAAAGTTGGGATAATATTTGGGTAAATGATTATTATATGCCAAAGGCGATAAGGAGGAAAAATGAGCAAGTACACGAAAAACGATATTATCCGCATGGTGGAAGAAGAGGACGTAGAGTTTATCCGCCTACAGTTTACCGATATTTTGGGACATTTAAAGAATGTCGCGATCACAAAGAGCCAGCTTGAGAAAGCGCTGGATAATAAGTGCATGTTTGACGGTTCGTCGATTGAGGGTTTTGTAAGAATCGAAGAATCCGATATGTATTTGTATCCGGATCTGGACAGTTTTGTGGTTTTCCCGTGGAGACCGCAGCGCGGCAAAGTCGCCAGACTGATCTGCGACGTTTATAAAGCGGACGGAACGCCGTTTGAAGGAGATCCACGCTATGTTTTGCGAAGAGCGGTCAAAGAAGCGGCGGAACTGGGATATACCTGTAATATCGGACCGGAATGTGAGTTTTTCCTTTTTAATACAGACGAAGTAGGCAATCCTACAACCATTTCCTATGAGAAGGCGGGTTATTTTGATCTTGGACCGTCGGATCTTGGAGAAAATGTCCGCCGCGATATCGTGCTTTCCTTGGAGGAGATGGGATTTGAGATCGAGGCGTCCCATCACGAGTGCGCGCCTGCGCAGCATGAGATTGATTTTAAGTATGACGAAGCGTTAAAAACGGCGGACAATATCATGACGTTTAAGCTGGCGGTTAAGACCATAGCGAAGCGTCACGGTTTATACGCGACTTTCATGCCGAAACCGAAGTACGGTATGGCGGGTTCCGGAATGCATATCAATATTTCCCTTTCCGGAAACGGGAAGAATGCCTTTGCGGATTCGTCTGACGTAAACGGTCTGAGCAAAACGGCTTACTGCTTTATCGCGGGTATCATGGAGCATATGAACGGCATGGCGGCGATCACCAATCCTCTCGTTAATTCCTATAAGAGACTGGTGCCGGGATATGAAGCGCCTATTTATGTCGCGTGGTCAGCCAAGAACAGGAGTCCGCTGATCCGCGTGCCTGCGGCAAGAGGGAACGGAACAAGGATCGAGCTCCGCTGTCCGGATTCCGCGGCGAATCCGTATCTTGCCCTAGCGGTATGTCTTGCGGCGGGTCTTGACGGAATAAAGAGAGAACTGACGCCTCCGGAAAGCGTAAACTGTAACATTTTTGAACTTACCGACGAGGAGAAGGCGGAAAAGAAGATTACGGCGCTTCCGGTCAATCTGGGAAGGGCGCTTGACGGTCTGGAGCGCGACGAGTACATCAGAGACACTCTCGGAGAACATATTTACGGAAAATATGTGGAAGCGAAGAAAAAAGAATGGGCTTCCTATAATGAACACGTTTCAAACTGGGAGATTGAGCATTATCTTGGAAATTTCTAAATAATGAGGCATAAGGAATGGTTACATCAAATATAATCGTAGCGTTTCCTAAGATAGAAGATGCCAGAAAGATCAAGTCGATTTTAAGCAGGAACGGTTTTAATGTAGTGGCGGCATGCAGTTCGGGAGCCTTTGCCATCAGCACGGCGGATCATCTTGATAATGGGATCGTTGTGTGCGGATACAGACTTTCGGATATCGTGTGTATGGAATTGCGGGAATGTCTGCCAAAGCATTTTAAAGTCGTGATGGCGGCGTCGGAAACACATTGGGAAGAAGTGCGTGACCTGGATATTGTTTTTGTTCCGCTTCCCCTTAAAATGCAGGCGTTGACAGAGACGCTCCATATGATCGAGGAGACGCAGCTTTATCGGCGCAGAAACAGAAACGATAAGCCAAAAGAGCGGGATAAAAAGGAATTGGAACTGATCGAAACGGCAAAGCGCCTTCTGATCGATAAAAACAATATGACGGAAGAGGAAGCGCACAAATATATACAGAAGTGCAGCATGGACAGCGGAAACAGCATGGTGGAGACGGCGGGCATGGTGATCAGCATTTATGGAGGATAGGAAAGGGGATCGTATATGATTTTTACTAAGATGGAAGGCTGTGGAAATGATTACGTTTATGTGGACTGTACAAAGGAAATGTTAAACGATCCGGGTGAAATGGCGAAAAAGGTCAGCGACCGTCATTTCGGGATCGGTTCCGACGGGCTTATCCTTATCAAGTCATCGGACCGGGCGGATTTTTTTATGGAAATGTATAATGCCGACGGTTCCCGGGCGGCAATGTGCGGAAACGGCATACGCTGTGTGGGAAAATATGTCTACGATAAGGGACTGACGGATAAGACGAGTATTTCCGTGGATACGCTGGCGGGCGTTAAATATCTGGAACTGAACGTGAAGGACGGCAAGGTAGCGACGGTGAAAGTCAATATGGGGAAACCGATACTGGAAGCGGACCGGATCCCGGTGATTGCGGACCATGCTCCTGTAGTAAACGAACGGATTACGGTAGCCGGCAGGGATTACCGTATGACCTGTGTTTCCATGGGAAATCCCCACGCCGTTGTATTTGTGGATTCTACGGACGATTTTCCCGTTGAGACGATCGGACCGCTGTTTGAGAGACACGAGCGTTTTCCAGAACGCGTCAACACGGAATTTGCGCAGGTTATCGACAGAACGCATATGAAAATGCGGGTTTGGGAGAGAGGCTCGGGCGAGACGTGGGCGTGCGGAACGGGAACCTGCGCGACGGTGGTTGCGGCGGTGCTGAACGGTCTTTGCGATATCGAGGTGGAAGTAAAACTGCTTGGCGGCACTCTCCGGATCACATGGGACAGGGAGAATGATCTTGTCTATATGGAAGGACCGGCGGCGACGGTTTTTGAAGGCGAGATA
>JAMPBI010000070.1 GCA_023666775.1 Alistipes sp.
GAAGTTCCCGCAATGATATGTATCTTCAGAACAGGAATATAAAGTACACGCTTGACGCGGTGGAATTGGCAAAGCGTCTTGGCTGCGGTACGTTTATCGGAGCGGGATCACAGGCGGAGTATGGAAGAAGGGACGAAAAACTGTCGTCAGGGACGCCGGCATTTCCTGAAAACGGATACGGCATGGCGAAACTCTGCGCGGGAATGATGAGCCGTATCAAGTGTGAACAGTATGGCATAAAGCATGTCTGGGCGAGGATACTAAGCGTTTACGGACCGTATGACGGAGAAAATTCCATGATAATATCTGCCATAAGAAAATTGGATAGCGGAGAAGAAGCGGATTTTACGGCGGGAGAGCAGTTATGGGATTATATTTACTCCAAAGACGCAGCGGCGATCTTATATTTACTGTGTGATAAGGGAAAAGCCGGAAAAGTATATTGTGTCGGAAGCGGAGAAGCAATAAAACTGGCGGAATATATCGAGGAACTGAAAAATGCCGTTGATCCCTGCGGTAACGTCCGAATGGGTATCATTCCCTATGGTGAAAATCAGGTAATGTATTTGCAGGCGGATACAACGGAGGTTATAACCGATCTGGGATATGTCTGTAAATACACGTTTGAGGAAGGCATAAAAGAAACGGTACAATGGTACAGAGGTAGAAAGAATGAAGAAAATCAGCGTTTTGATCCCGTGTTATAATGAAGAAGAAAATGTGGGACCTATGTGTGAGGCGGTAGTAAATATTATGAGGCAGCAGCTTTCACGATATGATTATGAGATCCTGTTTATCGAAAACTGTTCGCAGGACAGGACAAGACAGAAGCTGAGAGAACTCTGCAAGGAAAATCCTAAGGTGAAGGCGATTTTTAATGCCAAGAACTTCGGGCAGTTTAATTCCCCATATTACGGGCTGTTGCAGACAACGGGAGACTGCGTGATCCCTATGTGCTGTGATTTTCAGGAACCGCCGGAACTGATCCCCGAATTTGTAAAAGAGTGGGAAAACGGATATCGTATCGTTATCGGAAGAAAGACGTCCAGTAAGGAAAATAAAGTGATGTATCTGCTCCGGAGCATATATTATAAGTTGATCAAAAAGTTTTCCTCGGTGGAGCAGATTGAGCATTTTACGGGGTTTGGACTGTATGACAGAAGTTTTATTGAGGTGCTTCGCGATCTGAAGGATCCTACGCCGTTCTTTCGGGGGATTGTAGCGGAATTGGGATATAAACGAAAAGAGGTCGAATATGAACAGCAGAACCGCAGAGCAGGCAAGAGCAGTAATAATTTTTACCGGCTGTATGACGCCGCAATGCTCAGTTTCACATCGTATACCAAGATCGGTCTGCGCCTGTCAACTTTTATCGGTTTTGGGGTAGCGGCGGTAAGTTTTCTGATCGCTCTTATCTATTTGATCTATAAACTGATTTACTGGCAGAATTTTGTCGTCGGTACGGCGCCGATACTGATCGGAATGTTTTTTCTGGGAGCGGTGCAGCTGATCTTTCTCGGATTGATCGGCGAATATATATTGAGCATTAATCAAAGACTGATGAACAGACCGCTGGTCATTGAGGAAGAACGAATCAATTTTGAAGATGGTGGAGAATGAAAAGTTTATTGCAGTTTGTCAAATTCGGACTGGTAGGATTGTCCAACACAGCCATATCGTATGGCATATATGTTATTCTTGTCAGGCTGGGGGTATATTATCTTTTTGCCAGTGTGGCAGGGTTTGTTGTCAGCGTCCTTAATTCGTTTTACTGGAATAACCGATATGTATTTCAGGATAAAGCGGCAGGACAGTGGTGGAAGAAACTGATCCGTACCTTTCTTTCCTATGCGGGGACCGGATTGGTGCTGAGCAATATCCTGCTCTATATATGGGTGGAGTTTGTTCATCTTAATGAAATGATCGCCCCGGTGGTCAATCTGGTAATAACGGTTCCTCTTAATTTTGTTATAAATAAATACTGGGCGTTTGGAGAAAAAAGAAATGGTTAAAGATTTTGTGAAAAAAAATTCAGTATATTGTATTCTCGCGGTGATGATCCTGTTACAGACGGCACAGATCATTTATTGTTTCGAGGTAAAGAAGAAGGATTTCCATTCGGACGAAATCTGGTCGTATGGACCGGCAAACAGTTATGAGATGGGATATTTTTATTCGCAGGATCCGGCGCAGAATGTTTTGAGCCATTACCATGAATGGGTTCCGGGAGAGGAACTTGACAGTTATATGACTGTGAGAAAAGGGGAACGGTTTGCTTATGGCATGATTTATAAAACGATTGCGAAAGACCTGCACCAACCTGTTTATTACTGGCTTCTGCATACGATTTGTTCTTTTTTCCCGGACGTATTTTCGTGGTGGTTTGGCTTCGGGTTAAATCTTATATTCTTTATTGGAAGCCAGATTTTATTGTTTTTGTTTGTCCGAAGAATAACGGGAAATGAGTTCCTTGCCCTGTTTGTTTGTTTCGTTTACGGGTTTAATCAGGGAGCTGTTGATACCTATATATATATCCGTATGTATTCCATGATAACGTTTCTCGGACTGCTGACTTGTTATCTGCATACGCTGTTATGGGAGAACGGCGCGAACATGAAAAAAATCCTGCCGGCGATATGCGGCGTTACGTTGATCGGCGGGCTTACCCATGTTTATTTTTATGTGTTTGCCTGTGCGGTATCGGCGTGTTTTTGCTTTTATTATTTATTCCAAAAGAAGTGGAAACGGTTGTTTGGTTACGCCGGCGCGATGCTGGGGGCGGTTGTGGTGTCCTTTGTGATCTATCCGTATACGATCACCCATTCCCTGCTTTATACGGAGCAGAATATGCAGAGTACGAAAGTCGGATATGGCGGCTTTTGGTTTGAACTGCGGTATCTGAAGAGCTTTATCGCCAAGGAATTAGCCGGGATCGAGCTGTCGGTTATGCCTTCTTATTTTCTGATACATTTTGCCGAGGTAATGATCATTGGCGTGACCGTGCTTGTTCCGCTTGTCTTTCTGCTAAGGAACGAGCCGTGGTTTAGAAAAGGCGGCGTAAAAACACTTGCCGGGGCAAAAAAAATACTGTACGCGTTGAAAAAAAGAACCAATCTTATGGTATTGGTTTCTTTGTTCGTGGTACTGGTCAATGTCGGCGCGACCGCGGCGGTATCACGGCCGCTTGTTATGGGGCAGCCGGCGACCCGGTATGTATTCCATATTTATCCGTATCTGTTTTTTGTGATGTTATATGCGGGGTATGGAGTGGTTGTTTTGTTGTGCCGGGGAATTTTCTTTGTGATAAAGAAGGAACCGGAGAACTGCCGGAAGGCAGAAAAGACGCTGTGCTGCCTACTGGCATGCGCGTTTCTTGTTTTCTCCTGCCGATATTCAGCGAAAGCGTTTTACTTTGATTATGATATTGATTTTTATCTGAATGAAATGCCGAGGGAGGCAAATTATATCCTGCAACTAAAGGCTGATGACCGATGGCTTCTCGACAGCGTAAGCAATTCTTTGTATGGTATCGAGAATATTTTTCCTGTGGTACAGGAGACGGCGTTGGAGTACGAGGAGGAACTGGAGGCGTTAAATTCCGACTCTCCGGTATACCTGATTTTACAGATACCGAAGTGGAAGGAAATGATCGGAGATACCGGCGAGGAGCAGACGGTGGAACTTGATAGCGAATTTGCCGAGATGTTGGTTGACATGACCAATGTCGAGGACGAGAGGGTGAAAAATTTCCTTTCTCCGTATCAGGAGTTTTATTCCAAACTGGATATCAGCGAGGAATTTACTTATATCGGATTGAGTGAAATATTCGGAAGAAACATGTTTGTATTTCGACTTCGGTCATAAATTTGTGAAAAATGTAAAAAAAATTCAAAAATGATTAATAAAAAATTTACAAAATGCAAAAAGTGTGGTATATTTATATCAGATACAGGATAAAGAGGAATATACAGATAGGAGAATTAAATGGCATCTTTCAATTATAAAGCATTAATGCCGGATGGCAAGGAATTGAAGAGCAGCGTTGTCGCTGTCGATCTGGAAGAAGCGAAGGCGATGGTTAAGGCGCAGGGCGGCATGCTTCTTGATATTGCCGAGGCGGGCGCCCTGGATAAGGAGATTGAACTGCCTTTTAAGCTGGGGCAGAAGAAGGTTTCGTCAAGAGACTTATGCGTATTCTGCCGTCAGTTTGTCAGCATTATCAGCGCGGGCGTCAGTATCGTCCAGGCTTTGGAGATGCTTGCGGAGCAGACGGAGAATAAGCGGCTTGCGAAGGCTTTACAGGAGACGAGGGACAGCGTGGAGAAGGGTGATACTTTGTCAGTGGCATTTGCGCGTAACGGCGACATCTTTCCGGGACTGTTCATCAGCATGGTTGAGGCGGGCGAAGCGTCGGGCAGCTTAGAGGTTGCCATTTCCAGAATGGCGGTTCAGTTTGAGAAGGACAATCATCTGAAGAGTCTGGTCAAGAAAGCCATGACGTATCCGATCGTTCTGCTTTTTGTAGCCGTGATCGTTGTTATCGCGATCCTGACCTTTGTTATGCCGACATTCGTTGATATGTTTGAAAGCATGAACATTGAACTGCCGTTTATGACGAAGCTCTTGATCAATGCGAGTAATTTTGTGGTACATAAATGGTATATCCTTGTTATAATTGTTGTGGCAGTCGTGGCGGCGTGGATCCTTTTTTCCCATAATCCGCAGGGCAAGTATATTATTGCGAAAGCCCAGATCAAGATACCGGTGCTTAACAATCTTGTTATGAAGACGGCATGCGCACGTTTTGCCCAGACTTTACAGACACTTCTGATGGCAGGTATGTCCATGATGGACGCTCTGGACATCTGCTCAAAGACGATGGATAATTTATTATATAAGGACGCACTTTTAGATGTGCGGGATAATGTTTCCCTTGGTTCTTCCCTGGCGGGAGAACTGAAGAGAACGAAGCTGTTCCCGGCGATGATCTGTCATATGGTCGGTATCGGAGAAGAAACCGGTAATCTGGAACAGATGCTTGAAAGCTGCGCAAATTATTATGACGAGGAAGTGGAGAATGCGACCCAGCAGCTTACGGCAATGCTGGAACCGCTGATCATTGTGGTTATGGCGGGGATGGTACTTTGTATCGTACTTGCTATCTATACACCGATGATGACGATGTACGACTCAATCGGATAATTGTAATGTGGAAGGGAAAGTTTTATGAAGGCAAAATCTTCAAATGCCGGCTTTTCACTGTTGGAATTGATTATTGTAATAGCAATCATGGCTGTGCTGATCGGGGTGCTTGCCCCTTCGCTGATGAATCAGCTTGAGAAGGCGAAAGTTGCCAAGGATAAGGCGACAATTGATGCGATTGCGACGGCTGTGCTTATAGCGTGGAGCGATCCGTCTGTAACAGATAAGCCAGTGGTGGCGGATAATTCGGTTGTATCAATTCCGATAGGAGTTACGGTCGGTTCGTATATGGTGATTTATGACGGCAGTGAGAGCTGTTTTGCCTCGGAATGCCGGACGATACTTGGATATTCGACTGTACGGTTTGATTCGATGGCGTTTTCTAATGTAACGTCTTTGAAGACGGAAATTAATTCGATTACAGGCAAAGTGCAGGTCACAGCGGTGGGGTCTTCGGTTATGCTGTCGGATAACAGCTTGGGCGAATATTATGTAGTTAAGTAAGGATTAATTTGGCACAGTACCCGTGCTGATTAATTATAAAAATTTATATTTTTAGGGAGGAATTTCATTATGAAAAACGAAATGAAACTGAACAACAAAGGTTTCTCTTTGGTAGAACTTATTGTTGTAATTGCCATCATGGCAATCTTGGTTGGTGTTCTTGCACCATCGGTATTGGGACAGTTGGACAAGGCGAAAGTTGCTAAGGATAAGCAGACACTTGATTCAATTGCTACGGCTGTTGCAATTGCATGGGCAGATCCGGATATTAAAAATCCTACAGTAACAGTAAGCGGTGATAATGACATTACATCAGCGGTTGGAATTACATCTGGTACATCTTTCACACAGGCAACAGTTTCAGGAACTACTTTTTCAGAAGTATGTCAGGCGACGGTCGGATATACGCAGATAATGTTTGAATCCAACAAGTTTTCAAATGCTACATCACTTACGGTAACAGTTAACGCGACAACGGGTAAGGTTACTGTTGCGGCTAAGGATGCTTCGGGTGTGATTGAGGCTGTAACGAAGTAATCGTTTATGAATGAATAGGTGAAACAATGTTATTATCATACATAATAATCGGATTATGTGGTCTGTTCCTCGGAGAACTTGTGAATCTTCTTATTGACAGGCTGCCGGAAGGGACAAACGGAATAACAAAACGGTTTCGCTGTTTAAAATGCGGCTCGGATATCAAGTGGTATGATACCATACCACTTGTGAGCCAAATTTTCTTAAAAGGCAGGTGCAGGCACTGTGAGGCTAAGATTTCAATTCAGTATCCCATTGTTGATCTCATCAATGGGGCAGGGTATATACTGATATGCTATGTAGGCGGACTTAATGTGCTGAGTGCCTTGTACTGCTTAAGTTTTTCGGTTTTGCTCACAATCACGGTGATTGACTGGCGTACATATGAAATACCGGTTATTCTCAATATAGTGTTAGGATTTTTTGGGGTTATACATATTTTACTGGATTTTTCCAACCTATTAGAATATCTAATAGGCTTTTGCGTTGTTAGTGGTTTTTTATACCTTCTGTTTATTGCAACCCGAGGCAGAGGAATTGGCGGCGGCGATGTGAAACTGATGGCGGCTGCCGGATTATTAATTGGATGGAAAAATATCATATTGGCATTGGCACTAGGAAGTATATTGGGTTCGATTATACACATAGTTCTGATGAAGATTTGTAACAAAGACCGGATGCTGGCATTTGGTCCGTATTTATCGGCGGGAATTGTTATTGCCATGCTTTTTGGTGACCGGCTGATCGGCTGGTACATCGGTCTGTTATAGATAAAACTATGTTTGGGAGGCTAAAAATGGCTAAAAAAGAAACGAAGACAAATCAAAAAAACAGATATTTAACCATCAACTTTAATAATGAGTTTATTAAAGTTGGTGAAGTAAGTAAGACAAATAAAGGGCTTATGGTTCATAAGGTATTCAGCATACCGACGCCGCCGAGATCGTATCGTGACGGTGTTATCCGTGACCGTAACGCGATTGCGAAGGAACTTACCATTGTTCTGCAAAGACACGGTATTTCTACAACAAATGTAATTTACACGATTTCTTCAACGAAGATTGCGACCAAGGAAGTTGTTATTCCGTATGTGGCGCCGAAGAAGGTTGATTCGATCGTAAGAATGAACGCGACAGAGTATTTCCCTGTTAATATAGATGAATATATTATCCAGAATATGGTTCTGGAAACAATTGTTAATAAAGATAACCCGAAGAAAAAGGAACAGTTAAAACTTCTTGTGGCGGCAGTGCCGGCAAAGATGATAGAAGAATACTATGATTTTTCATCGACAATGGGTCTTAAAGTCGTGGCTATTGATTATCTTGGTAATTCTACCCTACAGCTTCTCAAGACGCAGTCCGACGTGGAAACAAGCGTGATGGTGCAGATTGAGAACGATTCGACGATCATTTCCGTATTTTCAAACGATGTATTGCAGCTGCAGAGAACCGTTCCATACGGCAAGACCATGATCGTCAATGCGGTAATGGAGAAACGTAAGATCTTCAACTACGATGTAGCGCTGGATATCCTGACGAAGGAACAGTTAATCCATACGGATTTTGACGGTGACGATATTACGGAATCCATGCGGTATCTGGTAAGCAACGTATCGCGTATCATGGATTATCAGACTTCCCGTAATTCCAATAAGCCGGTGGACAAGATCTATCTTGTGGGTAACGCGACTTATATCCTCGGTCTGGAGGATCTGTTCCGCAATAACTTATCGGCTCCGGTTGAAAGTATTTCGTTCCTGAAGGGCGTTGAGGCGGATAAGAGAACATACGTCGAGGAAACGACGCTTACTACATATATCGCCAATATCGGCGCGGTGATCGACCCGCTTAATTTCTCACCGGAAGCCAGCGCGTCGGCAGCGTCAGACAAAAAGGGCGGCGGCATTGACGTAGGACAGATGAAGTTGGTGCTGGGAATTGCGGTTCTTGGCGCGGCGCTTTTGATCGTGCTTCCGTATATCCAGATGAATCTGGCAGAGCAGGAACGTGACGAAGCGCAGAGTCGGCTTGACGGTATCCGCAATATCGAAGAGGTTATGGCGGAATATAACGCGGCAAAGTCGCAGTTTGATGATGTCAATAATTTTAAACTGCTGACCGTGAATAATAACGATTCGTTAGGGAAATTCATAACCGATCTGGAGGGCGTGCTTCCGTCGGATATGTATATTGAAACGATATCCGTAGATGACGGCGTCGTAAGCGTTACCGGTACGGCATCGTCAAAGTATACGGTTGCCAAGACGGTCATGCAGCTAAAGAGTATCAGCAATGTAGGCACGGTATTTAACTATAACATGAGCGAAAAGCGGGACGAAAACGACAATATTACCGTTAGTTTCCAGTTGACCTGCTCATTCTATGATATGGAACTGTTGGAAACATTATTATCAGAAACAGCAGGGGAGGAATAAGCATATGAGTATGGAAATTTCGGATAGAGATAAAGGTTTATTGTATATTGTCGCAGCGTTTGCAATCTTATTTGCCGCCTATTTTTTCGGATTTCGCAATTTTAACGATAAGAAGGACACCTTCAAGGCGGAAACGGCGTCGATCAATGATGAGTATAACCGTTTGATCGAACATCAGAAGAAACGTCAGGAATACATTGATAAGACAAAGAAATATCGGGAAGATGAAGAACGGATCCTGCTGGATTACAGCAATACATATAGTCAGGAGTCTTTGATCAAACTGCTCGGCGATATGGAGAACAGCGATCAGGTGTATGTGAAAGACGTATCCTTTGTGGAACCGCAGATCGTGTATTCTTTCGCGTACCGAACGGAACTGACCGGTATTCAGTCTGATATGAATATCAGCTTTGAAGGGAATTATCAGGATTTTAAAAATTTTGTGAACGATATACTGGCAATCGACAGCAAGACGATTATCCGG